>JBDNHU010000342.1:0-4785 GCA_041688615.1 Mariniblastus sp.
CACCTGATCGAATAACACCTGATAAACAAAAAAAACCGCAAGCGAAATCTTCGCTTGCGGTTTTACATCCTACAATTTATTCACCCCAAACGGCGAACCGAATACTAATTCCAGAACAGTTTGGATCCATCGGAACCGCTTAGCTGGGCTGTGAATTGGTTTAGATTTTGGTCAACTTTCACGCTGCTAACCACGGACCACGGGTCCAATTGAACGCCGCCCGATGCGGTTACAATCGTGCCACGACGGTAGGTCACTAAACTGGCAACCGTTGGAACCTGAGTCGGCACGTTCCATTGATTGAAGTCGACGCCTTCGATCTTGCCAAGCAGTGCGTCCATCTTTAAACCCGACTTGCTGATCAACTGTTCTTTTTCGATGACGGCCGAGATTACCGACATGTCAAACAAGTTTCGCAATTCGCCGAAGATCGATTCTTCGTTCACCAAATCGGAGTAGTTTTCGGTCATCGCTTTGGCCCATTTGGCTGCGACAGGATTCGTTCGGCCAGACGCATTCGTCTCGCCGTTAGCTTTGACAAAGTCATCTTCGGTCAAAGTCTTGACGCCTTGTCCGTCCAGCTTCCAGATGTTTCCATCTTCGCTGCGGCTCATTGGATTGTAATCCATTTCCATCCAAAATCGTGGAGTCATCGAACTAAGCGTGGTGCTGCGGGTCAGCATGCTGACGAAACTTGGCAACTTCTTTAGCGGTGACTGTTCCAAACCCATCGACAAACGCTTCATTTTGTAATCAGCCAAAGCCAACACATTTGCGTATCGCGAGTTCTTTGGAACGCCTGTCAAGAGCACGCTTTGAGGGCCCATGGCCTGCTCAAGTTGATTGATCAAATTTCCGTTAACGCCGCCAGTTTGTTCGGCACTGGCGGTGATGTTTCGGAAAGCGACCCGCGATTCGTCAGAAGGTTCAATCGACACGCTAATGCCTTGCCCTGTGGTGGCGGCATCAACCGTCTGCAACGCAGTCATCAGGTCTTCCAAGTGCAGTGCAGGCTTGCCTGACTTAGCACCAACAACATTACCTCGCTTGTTTACGACCAATTCTTCGGCCGGTCCTGCGATCACCAAGTCGTTGTTGTTTTGGTCAACAAAGACGTACTCGATACGAACAAGGCCTGCCAAATAACGGGCCTGGGCAGGGATCGGTTGCCCGTTGGCGACAGCTTGAGCCACCACTTGATTTAGCCGCTTGAGCGATAGCTTTCGCAACCCTTTGCCGTCGGCAAACAGACCTTGGGTCGGTTTGACGTCGTCAATCAACATTTGGTGAAGTGCGGCGTCTAGAACCGTAGGCGTCAAAGACAAGACGCCCGATGTTTCTACGCGTACACCACCAACGTTGTTGCCAAATTGAAAGTTTTGAGCTTGAATGGTCGTAACTACGATCGAATTCACCAACGTGACCACGCACAGGGCCGCTAATGAGTTCATAACAACACGAAAAGTGTTAAACATGGACAGAAACTCCGAAATTCCGATTGGAGACCAAACTAGCCAAGTTCCGAACGAAAGAAAATTAAAAAAATCAAATCGAACTGGTGAATACCAGCCGAGTCGGTCCAATTCTATTTTGTCGAAACCAGTACTGTGTGTCGAAACCAGTATTGTTTGTTGAAATCAGTTCTAAAACAGTAAAATCTTCTACAACCCAAACCCGCATAGCTACGAGGATTTACGGTGCCAACACCTCTATGTTAACCCAAAGTGGTCAACAGGCGCCGAATCTAAATCAATTCTAGGTCAGAATTTGCTGTTATTATGATTTTCAGAAAAGACTAGCCAGGATTCGCGCCCCCTGGTGCAGCGTCCTCTACTGAACAAACTAATCGTCACTCGAGGTTTACGCAACAAAAGAATTGTCGTTAATCCCTACAAAGGTGATTTTCCTCAGCAATTGCCAGGCTTTCAAACTTTTGTTTCGATTATTTGGGTTCTGCTGGCGTAGAAATACCCGTGGCGGCGAGAAAAACCCTGATGCAAAAAGTAACTTTTAACCAATGCGGTGGTTAAAGGGACATGAAGAAACAGGGATCTAGTTAATCTGGAATCCTAAATCTCAGTAGCGAACTTGCAATCAGCCCACAGCGTTTATTATCTTCAATAGGTATTGGTAGACGTGGGCTGTCGGTCGATCATTGGGGTATTCCGATTCGATCGTAGGCGGATACCCATCGATTAGGCCACGGCAGACCACAGGCCTAATTCGACTGTGGACTGACTATAAAGTCGAACCTTGAGCAGATTTGAACTTTGGGCAGTTTTTAAACTTTCGACAAGACGTCATAAGGATCATTCGAGTTGATGGCTTATTTGGTAATCCAAGAAGAGAGCAAATGGTCAGACGTGATTCGTTTGGTTCCTGGCAGGCGCACCACGGTTGGACGTTCACCCACCAATGCGATTGTGATCCGATCCGAACAGGCCAGTCGCTACCACGCCGAAGTGTTCCATTCCGAAGGCGGCTGGTTCATTCGTGACTTGGACAGCAGAAACGGAACCGCGGTTGATGGTAACCGAGTGGTGGGCGATCACCGTTTGGCTGAGGGGGAATCGGTGGCAATTGCCAAGACGAAATTGCTGTTCACATCCAATGTTCCCGGCATTGATCAATCCAAGAACGACGACCCCACCGTGGCTGCCGTTACGATGGCCGGTCTTGAAATTGACGAATTGGACGATGAATCCAGCGTCGAATTTATCGAAAATCACGAGGAAGAACCGCCACAAATCGTTCATCGGAAGAACCAAACGAAATTACTGCAACGTGAAGAGGCCGCAGTGGATGCGCCTCAGGTTGGCCGAGCGGCTCAGAAGCTTTGCCAATTAGCTTTTGAACTGGCTGGTCAAACCTCGTTCGCCAGCGCCGCTCGTTTGGCATTGGATGGCGTTTTCGAAAGCACTCAAGCCAGCGCAGGCGCGATCTGGTTGATTCGATCTGCAAGTGTTGGCAAACCGGTCGATCTAGATTTGGTTGCGTCTCGAAGTGATCAGCAGCGAACCTATCGTCGCGTGTCCGACTATTTGGCCAGGACGGTCGCCGAAGTTGGCGAAGCGATTTTGGCCCAGGACATCTCGGATGATTCCACCATCGGCCTCAGAGACAGCAAGGGCGAAATCCTTGCGCATAGCGCGATTTGTGCGCCGCTTCGAATTGAAATCAAGGGCGAGAAAAAAGTTCGAGGCCTGATCCATTTGTACACTTCGGAATCTGATCGAGTGCTGACGCCCGACGATTTAGATTTTGCGTTGGCGGTCGCTGATAATTTATCGCTGGCCTTCAAGAGCCTTAGCCGGCAACAAAAATTAAGCGAAGACCTGTCGGTGACTCGTCGCGAGGTGACCCAACTTCGTGAACAATTGGGTGCTGAAAGCGAAATTATTGGCAGTGGTCCCGCCATGCAACTGGTGCATCAACAGATTCAACAGGCTGGCCCAACCCACGCAACGGTTTTGATTCGCGGCGAATCGGGCGTGGGAAAAGAATTGGTCGCCAGGGCGGTTCACTTTTCCAGCAATCGATCCAAAGGGCCTTTCGTTTGCCTAAACTGCGCCGCATTGTCGGAATCACTCTTGGAAAGCGAACTGTTTGGGCACGAAAAAGGGGCGTTCACCGGCGCTACCGAAAAGAAAATGGGCAAGTTTGAAACCGCTGATGGCGGAACTTTGGTCTTGGACGAAATTGGCGAAATGAGCCCTTCGATCCAGGCGAAATTCCTGCGGGCGTTAGAGGGTCATCCCTTCGAACGCGTCGGTGGAAGTAAACCGATCAAGGTCAGCGCAAGGGTCATCGCGGCGACCAATCGTGACCTGGAACAAGCCGTCCAACAAGGACAATTTCGCAAAGACCTTTACTTCCGTCTGAAGGTGGTAGAAATCGAAGTTCCTCCCCTGCGAAAACGACGCGAGGACGTCATGGAAATCGCGGAACATTTCCTTTACCGATTCTGCAACGAACTGGGCCGAAAGATGAAACGCTTTTCCAGCTCGTCGATGGAACGCCTTCGCTTGTATCGTTGGCCAGGTAACGTTCGCGAACTGAAGAATGTGATTGAACGTGCCGTCGTGTTGTCGCAGAGCGATACAATCGAAGCCGATGAACTTTCGCTGTCAAATTTGCGAACAGCCAGCGAAACGAATATGGAAATCGAAACCGATGGCCCTTTCGAACCCATCAGTCTGGCCGAGATGGAACGAAAACATATTCTCAACGTATTGAATAGCACTCAATGGAACAAGAGTCGCACGGCAACCATCTTAGGGGTTGAACGTTCCACGCTAGATCGCAAAATTAAACGATACGATCTAGAACGCTACCGGGTTGGGTAATCCCGTATTTGGTTAGGACCAGTTTAAGTCCAGCTGCAGAAGAAAACTTTCTTAATACCAGCACGCAGTGCAAGCGAAGGAAGGCGATATCCACTTGCTTGCGACGCGTGCTGGTATTGGGCTACCGTTTCGTAAAACACGGGTAGTCCATTGGCCAGCAAAGGCTGGCAAGTCGTCCCTCAGGTGGGTGTATCTGGTTTCAGAATTGATTTGGGAATCGTCCATCCCGACAAAACCTGGTTCTTACTTGGCAGGCGTGGAAGGTGGCCGAGCGGCCTACCAGCGAAGTGCTGTTGCCAGAGATCGAGACAAGACCCGGCAGCAGGTTTTAGAGCAGTTAGGCTGGAACATCCTTCGTCTGGGGCCACCCGATTGGTGGTACGACTCAGACGCTGCAACCGAGGCTTTGGATCTGGCTTGGATCTGGCTTGGATCTGGC
>JBDNHU010000343.1:0-3893 GCA_041688615.1 Mariniblastus sp.
ATTAGCAGCAGCCGCCTGGGCGAACGTAAGCTTGCCCTGACTGACCTGTGTTCGCAACGTGTTCAACTTCTCCATTTGAACCAGCACCTCGGCTTCTTCCCCTACGACCAAACCGTTGTTTACAGTCTTCGTCTTCAATAAAATAATGTGGGCGACCTTCAACCGAGTCCCATCGTAGTGGATCCGATGCAACTGAAAGTACTTCTGAAGCGATTCGTCTGTGACTTTCTTGGCTGCATATTCTTGCCAACTCATTTCCCACCGACGATGCGACACATAACTTTCACGACTTAATCCCGTCCGCCGCAAATAGGTCGCTAGGTCCGTCCCCGCCTCCACCAAAGCCGCGTCTTGGCGGCGAACATCCGATTCAGCCTGCTCCTGTGATATCGCCAAATTGTTCTTCGCCAGGAACGACAGAACCACCAACCGCTGCACCCATTTCTCTACCGCCGCGTCAATAATGTTTTTGGGTATCTCCGCGTCCACTACCGCGTCCACTGCTTCAGCACTTGCAGTGACTGAATCTGCAGTGACTGAATCTGCAGTGACTTGTGACCACTGACCTAACAAAATCCGATCACTATCGGTAACCGGTTGCAGGCGACTTAGTAAAAATTGAACCTCGGCGATTCCAATCGATTGACCTTCAACCCAAGCAAATTCTACCGATTCGACGCTTTGCTGCTCCTGCTCCTGAATCGTTGCGTTGGCCCCAAGTATCCAAGGGACAGGAATCGTGGCAATGCAAACGCTCCACAGCGACAGCAACCACACTTTCGCCGAACCAATCACCACGCAAGCGATCAAACGTGGCACCAGGTCCAATGTCACTAGGTGACGAAAAAGAAAGCGAGTCATTTTTTGTTCCTAAAATATTTCAGCCCAGGACCATTGATGGCCATTGCTCGTTGCATTTTCAACGTGCCTGCAATGGCCGTCAATAATAACACTCACTTTCAAGGTTTCACTTACGGAAGCTTGACACCCTTCAAAGTAAACGGGATATCGGTCTCAACCAGTATCCCAGGACTCTTATACTCAAGAACACACTTATCCAGTTCTTCAATATTGTCAAACAGGTAGATCAACGTCACCGAATCCTGCTGCTGCCCCCCAGATTCGATTGATAAATTGGGACTCCTTTCTCCGTTTTCAAGGATCAAGGTGGCGGGGTTTTCGTACACCCATCCTAAATGAGACTCCAACGACTTCTTGGCATCCGAGAATTTGACATTAATGCTAATCATCATCAAATGATCCGAAACCGCTTTATCGACCAGCTTGACGGTGATTCCCGACTTCTCGATCGAAGGTTGCTGCTTCAATGCTTGCCCCAGATTTTCAAAACGAAAGACTTCTTGCCGTCCCGCAACCAACGCCTTAATTTCGCCAGAAACTTGAATCGCTCCAGTTGCATTGCCTTCCAAGTTAGGCAAATCAAATGGTATGTCAGCGTGGGTTTGTTCGCGACCAATTCCAAATTCTATCTTTCCAGGAAGTTCAATCGCTTGGGCATCGGAGAGTAATTCCTTGCCGTTGGCGTCAGAAATTCGTAGCGAAGACATCGGCATTTCCATGCGAATCAATCGCAACCGAGGCTCCCAAGCCATCGACAGGGTCATCGTGGTGCTGGAAGGCGTGTCCGACAGTAAATTTCGATAAGATCGAATGCTGGACGGACTAATGCGAAAGCCGTTTTGATAGTCGGCCCGTCCCAATCGATTCACCGAATAGATACGATTGGTCAGGTACAGGCGACTGCCAATGCCAGCCTGCACATCACCCTCAACTTGATCGGCCAACGCATCCACAGCCTCCCAAAAACTAAGTTCCTTCCAATCGACCGTAACTTCCTTATCTTGAAATGGTGGAGCCGCGGCAATCGAATTTTCGGTCTGCTTTGAAAGCGCCTCAAGCGCATCTTTCAACGTCATTGTTCCTTTAAGCGTCGCCGACAATGGTTGGGTCACTCGGATTGCTGCAATCATTTCCAACCCAACCCGCACTCGCCGCAAACGCCCATTCAGTTCCGCCGAAAATGCGACATTTTCCGTCGGCAAATAATCAAGGGCCTGCGGCCCCATCGTCAACAATTGGGCTTCAGCAGCGTCACGCTGACCGACATCGTCGACATTCAACTGTCGCTGCAGCACGCGCACTTTGCGCTGCATTTCCATATCAATTTCTGGAACATCTTCCTCTTGCTGCTCCTGTATCACTTCGTCCTGAAACACAACTTTCGTTGCAGCCTGCACACGGTCAGCCACGGCTAAAATGATCAACATTGCCAGCAGGACCGTCAGCCCAGTCCCAGTCTTCAACAAAGCAATCAGCCGCTGCACCCTTGCTTCCAACTGTACCATCAATCGACGATTCATCTCTATGATTCCTGTTAGCTTACCGCCCAACTTCTGGCCTAAATCAGCAAATTCCCGCGTCGCCCCAGACGATCAGACCCACTTCAAAACTACCCGATTCCCACTACGAATCTATTTTCCAGGCTCGATCTGCCCGTTCAATCGTTGCACGCATTCTAACCAGTTCAAAGCATGGGTGCGAACCCTTCGGGCTATTCCAACTGGCATGCCGTCTGCCATCTTCCAACCTATATTTACTCATCCAACCGACTCCCGCTGGTTTACCCAGAAAGCCGCCTGATGAAATTCAATCCAATAATGACGGCAATCAGTGCGATATTTGCTACGCTTGGGTTCTATTTCCTGCTGCAGAGCCCATCGCTCCCAGGTTCCTTCAGCACTCAGCATCCATCACAATCGGACTCGTTCCCGTCGCCCGACAGGTCGCAAGCGGATAGCCTACCGCCTGCTTCGTCATCGACCCACAACCCCATTTTCAACGCGACCACCGGTTTAAACGATTCCAATCCCAACGTTTCGCCCACTCGCGAGGATGTCTTACAATCTGCCCGTACGATCCAACTGGTTGCTGGTGGAAAAACGCTCTACGGCAAACCGCTGGCTTGGGATTCCCAGCAGTTGGTGGTTATGGCCAAAAACGGGTTCATGCACTACATACCGTGGCATCAACAATCATCCTTATCTGCCACGCAAGATCACTTCGTGGCCAACTCGCATCAGGAAATGGAGATTCAATTGCGACAAGAATTCGGATCGCAATTTTCCGTTTTTCGATCCACCAATTTCCTTGTGGTGCAACCCAGTAACAATCGGAAAGACTGGGCTCTTAAAATGCAGCAGTTTTACGGCAGTGCGCAAACCTACTTTTCCATTCGGCAACTGCCTTTAAGACGACCCAAATTCCCACTAGTCGCAATCGTACTGCCCAATCGAAATTCAATGTTGCGTTACGCACAACAAAATGGCGATCCGGTGTCCGGCAACTTTTTAGCCTATTACAGCATCAAATCCAATCGAGTCATTCTGTACGACGAACCTGACAGTGAGTCGCTGGACATCGCTACGGTATTTCACGAGGCACTACATCAAATTGCTTTCAATACAGGCATTCACTTTCGAACCGCAACACCGCCACGATGGTTGGCCGAAGGAATTGCCACAGCGTTTGAATCTCCGGGGATGTACGATCACTTAAGGTCCAGAGAACGAAAAGATCGTATCAATACGGTCATGCTACAGCACGTAAAAATTTATGCTAAAGATGAAACTTTCGCTTCGGACATCCAGTCACTAATCGCTAACGACGACCTGTTCGAACAAGACCCAACCAAGGCATACGCTCTTTCGTGGGCGATCGCGTTTCACCACATGGAAACTGGGCCTCAACAGTTCATGCATTTCCTGAAGGCGACCAACAATCGAAAGCCGTTTGACGAACACGGTCATCGCGATCGTCTGTCCGATTTTTCGCTCCTCGCCCAAACCGGCATTCAAAACTATGCCGAACAACTG
>JBDNHU010000344.1:0-3477 GCA_041688615.1 Mariniblastus sp.
CGACCAGGCGAAGCAACGGGGTTGGTCTGATCGGTTGAACGTGGTGACCGCAGACATGAACGCTTTCGACTGGGCGCCGAAGCAGTTTGACCGAGTGGTCTCGATTGAGATGTTTGAACACATGCGGAATCATGGCCGGTTGCTTGGAAACGTGCGCCGCTGGCTAAAAGACGATGGCAAACTGTTTATTCATGTCTTTTGCCACAAACAGTTTCCTTATCTGTTTCAAACGGACGGTGCAGCTAATTGGATGGGAAGGTATTTCTTCACAGGCGGCATGATGCCCAGTTTCGATCTGTTGGAAAACTTTTCGGAATCCTTTATCGTAGGGAAACAGTGGAAGGTTAACGGCGTCGCTTACGGCAAGACCCTGGACGCTTGGCTGGAACTGCTGGATCAAAATCGAAGAGTAATCGATCCCATACTAAGCGACGTTTATGGCGCCAAAAACCTGGTCAAGTGGCGAAATCGCTGGCGAATTTTCTTGATGGCCAGTAGTGAACTGTTTCGTTACGACCATGGTAATGAATGGTTCGTCGGACATTACTTGCTAGAACCGGCGGCGACGAATTGAGTTTCGTTCCTGATCTTCTTGCGTTCTTTGGCAAACGGAGAGTTGAGCAGTGGTCGTGGTTTCCGATTATTAAAACTGCGGCTCTTGGCCGGCCGACGTTGGCCTGATTGCTTGCGAACGATTTAGCTATTGCCCGCGAGCAACGTTGATTCGTAAGGAGCCTCTGCGGTACGGTGTGCCTGCGGGGAACTTGCCGCCAGGATGGAAGGCAATGGGTTAACGAAAAAAGGCCCCGTGAATTAAATCACAGGGCCTTCGCTGTCTTGAAAGTCGATCCAGTCGATTGAACCAGTTGGACCCTCTTGATGCCTAAAATCATTGATCGTCAAGCCGATCAACGTCAGGATACGGTCGAATCGTTAGCGTTTGTGCAAAAGGCGATCTACTTTTTCATTTCGAAGCGACCGTGATTGGCTGCTTTGTTAACGGCAAGGTAGTAAAGTTTTGCAGCCGAAGCAATTTTCTTAAAGTTGATCTTTGCCGGCTTGTCCGAAGGTTGATGATAGTCAGGGTGAAAACCACCAAACAGGAATGCGACGGGAACCCCTTTATTGTAGAAGTTGACCTGATCGCTACGGTTCCATACGCTTTCCATGTCCAATTCGAATTCGAATCCAACGTGTTTATTTGCTTCGAGCACGATATCATGCAGTTGGGTTTCGCCGCGAAGACTACCGATCAAATGGATGTGACCTTCATTGTCGGCGTCCGCATCGCCTGCACCTTGATCTTCATTTCGTCCAACCATATCAATGTTGAACATGCAGGTCATGTCCTTCAATGGAAGTGTAGGATTTTCTGTGTAGTAGCGTGAACCTAATAGGCCAACTTCCTCAGCGGTGAACCAAATGAACAGGACGCTGCGTTTAGGTTTGACTGGGTTTTCTGCCATAGCGCGGGCGATACTTAGAACAGCGGTTGACCCTGATCCGTTGTCATCAGCGCCTGGAAACATCAATCCATTGTTGGTTCCCAAGTGATCTAGATGCGAACCAATGACTACGAATTCTTTTTTCAATTCTGGGTCTGAACCCTCTAGGTAAGCGACCACGTTGGGTGCTCCGGCGTTCTCTTCTAACAAACGCAAACGCAGAGAAATCTGTGTCTCGGTTTCGGCGACCGAAGGTTCAGCGTTCCAGTCATCTTTGACGCCCAATTTCTTTGCCAAACTTGCAGCAGCGGAAGAGGAAATCGTTCCCGAAACACTGGTTGAACGACTGCGACGCCCAGCAAATAGTGTCTGGGGAACCGATTCTGGAGGCGTTTCAATGACTCGTAAAACCGCAGCAGGACGTTGGCTGGCCAGAAGCCGAGGTACCAGAGCGACGGCGTCCTGGTCCGCCCAATAAATGACGATCTTGTCCCGCAATTCGATTCCTTCGGGTAGCGAAGGTGCATCGCCTTTGAAGCTGGCAAATACGGCCGCGCCGCCGACTTCACCCTTATCAGTGTATCTTTCAAATCCAAGATTGTCGGTGCCCGAAATTTCGAATCCGTCTGGGCCAACAATTTTGCATTCAGCAATGTCGGGTAAGCGACGAATGATTGGCATAAACTGGAAATAGGTTTCGTTGTCGCCTTTGGGTTCGAGTCCGAATTCGGCTACTTTGCCCGCGACCCAGTGAGCCGCCTTATTGAACCCGACTTGGCCTGTGCCTCGGCCAGCAAATTTGGGACCTGCCAACAGATTCAGCCATTGTTCGGCCTGCTCGGTTGTAATGCTGTCAAAGCCAGTTTTCAGTTCCTCTGGCGGAGCAAGGACTTCTCCATACTGAGCCAGCACTGAGCCACTTGCCGATATGACAGCGGCGACAAACAATCCGAACTTGAACATTTTTAGTCGAACGAAACGCATAAGTACTCGCTTACGAGATTAAAGGAATTGGAAAACAAGGGTCGCTAACTAACGCCGGCCCCAACTAACGCCGGCCCCAACTAACGCAAGGCTTCTATCACCCCACGTACTAATCAAAACTCGCGTCTTCATCAACCAGCGTCCTAATCCATACAGCAACGCTGATGATCCGACTCGGATGGGTCAAGCAACATCGCACTGATTAACTAAACAACTGGTACGAGAAACACGAGCGGAACGAAGCGGTAATGGAGTTGGGATTCGCTAGGACATCGTGTGGTAGTCTACCAAACAAATAGGAGACTAGGGCAGGTGGAAAGACGTTAACACCCAGCGGTCGACGATTCCACTGTGACATGGCAGTTGGATGGCTATCCGAACTGTGGTTGGCAAGCCAGGATTTACCGCGATTTGGGGTTTTCCCAAGTCGCAATGTCAAAGTTGCCTTGGGATAGCAGTTCTTTCCCAAAAATCGCCAGTTTCAGCGGTTTGAAACGAACCCTGAAAATTGGAGCACAACCAATCGTTGAACATGTATTGGCCCAGCGACTCGAACTATCCAGGCGTCCCAAATCCCAGCCATCGCTCTGGATAGCGATGGTTGCGAGGCTGACTGCGCCTTGGAAGCTTGCCAAAATTTTAGGATTGAATTCACTTTGAAGTCGATTCAGAATGGGCAAATAGGGGCGACCAAACGTTTCAATCAAGGCGGCGACCAAACGCTTCAATCAAGGCGGCGGCAAGTGCGGGATCAATGCGGGGTAAAAATTGAACGAAGCAATTTCAGGGTGATGGCATGGGTTCTTCAATACTGCCTAGATTCCTGAGAATAGGCATTTCGAAAAATCACTATTCTTACCGAGACTTAATTTCGTTGGAAAAGGGTATTACTGCGAGCTTTGCCGACAATCCGATAGCCTAAACTTTCGAAAACGGGGAAGCAGTCGGTTTTCCATTCAGATCGAGATAAGTGTTCGATCACCATTCGATTCGGACGTAATGCGTCCGGCACCTCAAGTAGGTACGGGATCAACGCTCGGTCTTCATA
>JBDNHU010000345.1:0-7450 GCA_041688615.1 Mariniblastus sp.
AAACCAATCTCGAACTAAGTCATTTCCTGCTACCGAACCAGCTGAAATTGCACGCCACAAGCCAAAACTACGCTTTTGAAGCGATGGCGGTTGCTGCGGCAGTTGCTAACGCTGACGGGTTGTTGCTCTGGCAGGAGTATGAAGTCTATCAGTCCGTTGCGCAAAAAATCCTTGGCAGTTCTGCAATGGAAAGTAGCTCAGCTAGGGTAGTATCGCTTCAGTTCTTGCTTCATCCTGGAATTTTGAAAAATCGTGTCGACGCACTCCTTGATGCGATTGTGAAACAACAGGTTTCCAGACGGTCTTGTGAGACGATTGTCACTCAGCTGTTGTACTTGCTGGATAGCTCACCCCAGTCCGATCCTTCTGGCATCCTTGTTGTCAGAAACTTGATTGATTCGTTGGGTATCCCTTTAAGTGAATACGCGCAAAGAATCGACCGGCTTCATTTGAAAAACAATTTGGCTGGTATGCCCGTTGCCCAGCGTGCACAAAATTTGACTCAGGCGGCGACATCTCTAATTGGCTCGACCGTTGCGAAAGTGTCTTCTTTTTGGTCAAAAGGCAAAGGAGCTTCGCAGTCCAGAAAAGACGAACCAACCATCCGTACTGCAGTAACCGACATCAATCGTTCTGCAGTGGAATTTTCTGACCAAGCGGCCAAAATTGGGAATGGCGTTAACAGTCCAGCTATCGTTGAAAAGACAAAAGAGTTTCTCGAGCAGTTGAAGCCTCAGGATTTCAAGATTGCGATTGTCGGTGAGATGAAACATGGCAAGAGTTCTATCTTTAACTCCATTGTGGGTGAACCCATCAGTCCGATAGGTGAGTCGACCGCAACGACTGCGTCTGTTGTCGAACTACTCTATTCCGAACATCCAACCTATGAAGGGAAATGGTTAGGGCAAAACCATCTCGCCAAGCTTAACGACTACATTCAAGAGAACTCAACCAGCGTACGAGTTGGAAACTACGGCAGACTGTTGGACTTCGCAACCAAGTCCGGAGAGTTTGAACCTGCCGGCCCAATTCACGATCTAGATTCTTTGGCAAAGATTTCAGATTACGCAACGGCCAAAGGTTGTTTTTCCTGCGCGGTCGAACGAATACGAATTGGTTTACCAATAGAAGAGCTGAAGCTAGGTGGTTCCATCATCGACACGCCTGGGATTAACGATCCAATGCGAGTTCGTGATTTTATCACATTGAACGAGGCAAAAACTGCAGACTGCGTGGTCTTTGTAATGCGTGCCGACAAACTTGGTACGGAGTCAGAAAGGGTCTTCCTGCAGTCGCTATTAGAAACCGGACGGGTGCACCATTTGATTCTTGTGGTCACTCATGTCGATCGCCTGTCGACTCCTGCCGATGTCAACCGAGCAATTGCTGCTGCCAAACAATGGCTTCAAGAGTTGTCAACTGATTACGCCGATCAACCAGTTGTGCACTCGGCAAAGGTATTCGGTTTCAATTCGAGCGATATCGATAAGATTTACGGCACAAATGGATTCAAGCAGTTTTGGACCGAGTTGTGCGATGTTGCAGCATCAAACAAGAGTGGAAGCGAATATTGCGAATGGGTCGAAAACCGCAAGTTGGCCATTCGTAACTTCGTGACTGAAGAAGTTAAGCAACATGAAGTGCAGACACTCAAAAGCTTACCCGATGAAACTGCGATTGATTCGTTGAAAAAGATGGTAACTCGCTTTTCCTCGCTGGCTGAGACCTATTCAAATCAAATAGCGGGTCGCATGGATTCGATCAAAGGACGACTGAAACTTGACTTTAAGCATTTGGTCGAAGATCTGGATCGATTCAAAGATGATTGTCTCAAGGAAATACGCGCTGAAGTGGAACAATTGGTTCGACAATCAGGTAAGGACTATCATTTGGAATCCAACTGGAAACAATTTGACAGTGTTACCAGTGCGAATATCATCCGCACCCGACTGCAGGAATTCTCGCAGCGAATACAAGAGCGGATGAATCTGTGGAATAGCGAGTTCGAGCGGTTTGCTGCCGAAAACGACGAATTGGTCCAGCGTCATCTCCAAGAACTTCAAGCAACACGGCAGGAATTTGCAGGAATCACTTCCACGAATCATGGCCTGATCAGTCAGTTGTGCAAGATCGACCGAATTGTTGCCTCAGCGGAACGCGCGGTGTTAAGTGGAGCGACGGCTTTTACGCTTGTTGGCGGCACGGTACTTCTGTCGACTGGAAGTTCAGTTTTCTTCACAACCGCTTTGGGTTTGTTAACTGGCGGAACAGCGATTCCAGTAATCGCCGGCGTTTCGCTGGCGGCTTGGGGTGTTCACCGAATGACATCAGATCCTGAAAAACGGAAGCAGAAGTTCATCGATCAAAAGATTGAAAAAGCTAAACAGGCACTGGATCAACACTTTTCTTCCGTCACTCAAACCGTACGCTGCGACATGATCAATATCTGGGATGCCTTCCGAGTAAACGCAGAGAATCATCACTCGGCGCTCATTCTGGAAGCACTTGCAAGCAAAGAAGAAGCCCAACTCCAACTTGAAGTCTCCGACCGCATACGAAAAGACACGCTCACACACTTGCAAAAGGTCAAATCGGATTTAATTAGCTTGGAGCGATAATGATCTCTAGAGCAAAGGGGGATTGATTGCGGACGGATTTGTTACGGCCACCAGTCTCGGCGGATTATCAAGTTGTTGATTTCTTTTCGTTTCTCGGTTATCCAGAATTCAACTTTACAAGTCGCAGGGAAGTTGGTTGTTTCTTTATGGAAAATCGCTTCGTAATCGGCCACAATTTTATTCACTTCCGAGCAACAAAGGTCCAACGCCTTTCTTGTCTATGTAATTGATCATCTGCCGGATCGCTGCTGGCGTGTCTACACTGCCTCCGATTGGTCGAAGCTTCCTTTGATTGTAGCGTTCAATCGCTTCTTCAAAGAGTTGCTTAGCCCGAACAGCAAGTTCGCCATCTGGAGGAAGGAATTCGCTGCTGTACATTCGCCGACGTAAGAGGTAAACGATTATTAAGCTTGCCCAACGAAACGCGAATGTACGCCCTGAGGTGTTTCTCATTTCGTGTTCAAATATTTTCAAACAAATCTCGATAATCTTGTAGGCTTCATCATCCGTTAGAGATTGAGTTGCGTTGAATCGATATCGAAGTATTTGTGAAACTGCTTTTAATTTGTTTGAGCTTGGAGTAGATCTGGAACCAGATTCGATTGCCGTCATCCTTACGATGAAATTGCGAATTAACACTGGATTGCGAAGGCAGTGACCACAGCCATTGATGATCGCACTCCGGTCGATTCGGAGCTTGTCGTTGAAGGGGTCAATCAACCATTCTTGAAACGAAATATCAGACGTCGAAATGTAGCTTAGGATTCGAACAGCATTTTCGACGTTCTTGCTGGTCAAGTCTTTTGTGTTTCGTATGAAGTGCAGCAGGCGATCGACTAAGGCCGATAGCAGTTCTGGATCGGAGGGCGGCACATGGTCAGAGCCAATTGCCGTAGCATCCTTTGGACTGAACGATTGGTCTTTCAGTAGCACCGCTTCCTTAATGCTCCAGAGCGATCGTTGGTGGATCGATTTTTCTAAGTCGAGGCTGAGTAAATTTTTGATCTTTACGACAACGGAGTTCCAACGAGCAGAACTTGAAAGCCGAGGCAGTAATTCGGGAAACGCTCGTGGGGACTCTTCTAGATATCGCTCTTTGCTGAATGGCTTACCGTCCGAATCGCATTTAACTGTCATTCGCCGCCAGCTTGCAACGATGCTCTGCGTGTCGGCTTTGTTGATTGGGTCAATGTCAATTCTAAGGACGGCATTGCCCTGTGCTGGGGTCGCAGAAACGAAAAGCTTACCCGGCACTCTTTTTTCAGCAGGTCTGTCCAGCGGCGCAATCAGTTCGCGAACCCCTTCGTATTCCTCGTGGGCCACGACAAGCGAGACGCTATCCTCACCACGCCGCACTGAGACATCAATTGGCTGGTCGCAATTCCAAACCTTGCCACCTTCAACATGCGTTGCATCGCCGGTAAGGAGCGGGTGCCATTGATACTCGCCGTCTTTCTCAATAAACAAGTCGAGTTCCGGCAGGGTATCTAGATAGCAGGTTTCATTATTGAGTTGGGCTTCTCGGAAAATCGCTGCACCCTCAGCGAGGAAAGTCTCCGCAGCAGTACCTGAATGCCGTATGAATTGCTCACCGATGAGGCGACTGGAAACGAGGTGCTGAAACTGCAATACACTCTCCCAGTCTCCGAGCGAAATCACTGCGATTGGTTGTTTTCGGAAAGCCTTTAAGAATCGTTCGAGTCGGTCTTGATAAGCGGCTGGCGATTTCATTGGGATCTGCCAACGCTCTGGGAGCAAGTTTACCTGTTTTCCAATGTAAAGTTCCCTGTCCAATATTTCACTTACCGGTTTCACGAATGTCGCCATCCATTGATCACTAAAGCTGTCTCGTGACGTACGTGGGGATAATGTTGTCCAGCCAAACGATTCAAAGCGATCATCCCTGCTTGGCCTTGTTCGGACAGGTAACCACCGATTGGGCGAAATTTTAGGCCATGGGGTCAGGTTCACTTTTGTGAAGGTGCCATATCCCCAGTCGGTATGAATTATGGCCAGAGAGATGTCATCCGAATCCATATTAGAAGGGCTGGGCAGGAGGTCACTATGGTTTCGAAGCCAATTGAGTGCGGCTGCGATGGGCTGCCAAATAAGTGCAGCGTCTAAGCCTTGCAATTGGCACTCATCTATAACTTGTTGCTGTTCCTCTTGACGGAAATCGTTTGGAACAACGATACCGACAGGATTCGACTTAGAGGTGACTTTCGCTAAGCTGGCAATTCCACTTTTGATTGCAGTCATGGAATCATATTGAGCGTCCTTGATCCCGCCGTTCCACTTCCAAGTGTGGGACCGATTACCAACTCGACCAGTCCAAGCCGCTGCCAATGGAAACCTACCTGTTCCATCGACTTCGCTAACACGACTCTCCACCGGCAGCGTTTGCCCAGCACCTCTCGGGTGAGGCGGATACCAAGTATCAAATCGAATCGGCTCGCCATGGTGGATGGGCAGTAGAACCGATGGTGCGATGTGGCGGTTTGGGTCGGAACTCCAAGACTTCAAGCTCGGCGATATTGGAGCCACTGCCCAGCAAGTCGAGCCAAGCGACAATCCGTATGCTTTATGGATCGGTTGCGGAATCATTGGCTTATCAACTTGAAAACAAACGAATCAAAGTGCTCTGGAGTATTCGTCAAAAGCAATGGCAACTGAATCGAATCAACTGCAACCGGCGAGTTTAAGGAGTTCTCGTATCGAGTTACGGTTAGAATCGCTGTATGGTCACCACTTGTGATTAATGTCTTTCCGTCATCAAGAAAGTCAGATGAGAATATGTGAACTGTTTGCTTGCCATTCTTTTGAACATAGACGCATGCTTCGAACTCTTTAGGTCGGTCGCCTTTCAAGGGCAGACCCAGTTCAAAAATACGGCCTGCAAAAAAAGACTGATGGCTGTTTACATGCCAGAGCGGCATTTGAGTCGTTTGCGATATCTTAATACCACTTTCTGTTCGATCATTGATCCAAATGTCGCTTCGTATTGCTTGTTTTCGAGCTACGACTTCGGCATGTTTCCTAAATGAACTCAATAAAGCAATTAGGCACATTTCGCTCCAAGCAGCATGCCTATACTCCCACAAATTTCTGCGGCGTTGTGACTGGCGCACCAGTTGCAGGTAGCCCCACCAAATCTGTTGATACCTCGGTTCGTGAAGAAGTACATAGTTTGGCTGAGGAACTGTTGTCAAATTTCCGATCGACTGAAATTCGATTTGCTTCAGTAGGTTTTCGCAGAGTCGGAGCAATCGCCTTGTCGATTGGATCGAGTTATGGTTCGGGAAAGTCGGACCATGTTGCTGCAAGTAGGAGTGGGCCTGTCGGCGTGCTCTCTTCAGGAAATCGACAAAAACACGATTCTCAAGTGTATCGAGACTTTCGAATCGTTGTATCGTCAAAAGCGAGCGTCTTTGCCCCGTTTTCTCAATTAAATTTCTGCCTGGCTGTTTTACGAGCCACTGAATACAGGCCGAATCTAATTCGCGTAGCCGATTTATTGGTTCAATCGATCTGATTCGTTGAAGGATTTTTCTAGGACCTTCGCCGATTTCTGCAATTATCTTTGGTAGTCGGCGTGCAATTCGAACAATAAGGTCATGCGGCGGATTTTTGGGGTTTGCTAGTGCACGCCAATGCGAAGTCACCCGCCCCAGTTTTCGACAAGCGAGACCAGAAGCGTTACCCTCCCAAGATATTGGATCAACACTGGGTGCTTCGGTATCGCCGGGAATCTCGTCATGCAATTGATCGAGCATCTGGGAGTAGCGTTCGAGTGCTGTCAGGACGAGGTTATCTTCGCCCAACTGGGACTCCAGCATCGCGTCATGATTGCCAACTGTAAGTTCCAGTTGCTGACCACTAGCCATCGACAACGCCCTCTTTCGCGCGGTCAAGACCAGACCATTGGAAATAGTTATCCTGTGAACTGGATGTCAGCGTACCTATCAGAAGATCATCCTTGCATGTATCTGATCCGAGAATTCGCTTGATCGCTTCGAACGCCTCTCTCCCTTTCGCGCCCGTTGGATCAATTCCACGAAGCCTAGGTAGTATTTTTTGCTCAATTTGGTCGGAAATGATATTGCCCAAGTTCTTGTCTGGACTTGGATAGTTTGCAGCATATTCCAACATTCCCTGCGCGACACGATAAGCGAATGGACGGTTTACCTTGGACATACAACTGCGCAATTGCTCAATCCAATCGGTCATCTTACGTAAACTGGAATTGCTTAAGTGATTACGAGACTTTACCCAGTCGCTGTTCCAAGTGGAAAAAGGTAGACGATTGGACATCTTTTTTGTGCTCGAAATGGAGTTCGAGCTTAAGTTGCCGATATTTTCTGGACACCCAAAACGCAATACATTCGCACGGTCAATTACTTTGTCAGATAACGACTGCGTAGTTTCATCCTCGTTCATTGTGCCGACAAACAGTACGTTGCCAGAAATGAACAACTGCATTGGCATTTTGCCTTTGCGACCACCTACATCTAAGCTGACTTCGGCTTTCTTACGATCGTTCCGATCGTTGACATTAACGCCTCGTCGTGTTTCAAGACGACTCAAGAACTCGCTGAAATAATATTCGACGCGCGCAAGGCTCATCTCATCCAACAGAACGTTAAAAGGTGTCAAGTACCGTTTTGGATAAATGGGCAGTCTGAAGGTACAAACGGTACTTGACACCTTTGTTTTTATCGCGGTAGGGACGGCTGTTGCCAGCCGCCCCCCGCACAGATCCGTACGTGAAGAATTACCTCATACGGCTCCTACCTTGGGTCGGTCGCGAAACTGCTTCACGATCGCCGTCCAAC
>JBDNHU010000346.1:0-15854 GCA_041688615.1 Mariniblastus sp.
CAGTCGGGCCGCCGACACCCTCCTGAAAGATCCGAGCCTGAAAGATCCGAGCCTGAAAGATCCGAGCCTGAAAGATCCGAGCCTGAAAGATCCGAGCCTAAAAGATCCGAGCCTAAAAGATCCGAGCCTAAAAGACCCCGGAATTGGGCAGATCCCCATTGATGCGCCGCCCCCTTCGTCCAGTGGCAAGCAATCGCCCGACACGCACAGTTCACCTACTCGGCTGACCGCGAAGCCAATTGCCAAGCCGCTGATCGCTAAAACTCTCCCTGAACAACCAGCAAAAAACCAACCCAACACGAGCTACAAGCGAGATGCGGTGGATTCGGGCTTGAAGATTGCCTCAAGTAAATCGACTTTTAGTCGGCGACACAAGCGGGCAAGTTCGTGGGGCCCGTTGATTCTGATATCGCTTGCCCTCTGCGTTGGGGCCGCAGGTATCGGCTACTACTATTCCCCCACCACCACCTCAAGCTCCCAAACCGCTCTGTCTTTGAAAAACGGAGACCCGACAGTCACGGCCGACAACAGCAAACCCGCTGAAGAGAACCTCGCCCCATCAGCGTCAAACACCCTCCTGACTGAATTGAACAATCTCGATGCGGTCGAACCAAATGCCGCTTCATCGACTTCACCAAATCTAGATTCTGACCAGCAGCCAACCCCAGACATCGATACAACCGCGATCAAGGATTCCAACGACCATTTGCCTGCAAGTGATCCAAAACAGGATCCCACCCAAGGCAATCCGTCACATTCATTTCCACCGTCTATGGACGACCAAGATCCGAATGCGCCTAACCCATCGCCAACGGAAAACCCTTCGGATGATCCATCAGTCACACCAACGCAGTTGTCACCAGAATTGCAAGTTCTGGCCTTGCGACATCTCGATTTGGCAATCGAGTACTTAGTTGCTAACGATCAAGTCAACTTTGAATTGGAATTGAAAAAAGCAAACCTTATCGGCAGTAGTTCAGAGAATTTGAAACCTGCCTTTGACGTTACCAATCTATTGGCCAAGACCATTCGCGAAACTAGAGCCACCATCGTAGAACGCCTGGACCTTTTAAATACCATTGGCGATTTCCAATTTAACGACACCTACATTAGTGTAATTCAAGCCAAGCCCGATGGCATTGTGTTAAGAACCGCTGGGCAACGCAAACAATATTCGAAAGACGATTTGCCAATCTCTATCGCGATTGGCATGCTGGGCTCAACGACGTCCACGATTGGGTTTGACGATGCGGCACGAAATGCAATCGTCCGGGCGATGTATACCCGCAAGCGATTGCCCACTCCCAAATTGACACTCGAATTCTTACAGATCGCCAAAGAAACTGCCGGCGAGAAACAAGACTATTCTCAGGCGGACCTGGATGCCATTAGCGATTACGTTCAGGCCACTGGAAACCTGGACTGCATGATCGGCCCCACAAAACAGATTAACTTGCCAGATTTGGCAGACAGTTTCACGAAACATTGGGCGATTTATTCAGCCCGAGTAAAATCAGATAAACAGTGGACGAAATGGACGCGGGCATCTCTCGAACAACGCCCGGAAATTCGATTGGAAATTTGGAACGATCTGAATGAAACAGAACCTTCCTTGGTGGCTTCAAAACTGATTCTGGAATTGCAAATCGCGGCCACTTCGGGCGACTTTTCTGCCACACTGCAGTGGATACGCACCCTTGACCGCTGGCTGCCGCTAGCCGATTCCAAAATCCTCTGGGACCAATTATCGCGATGGTTAGTACAGTCCACGCCAAATGAAAACACTCTCGTGTCGTGGCTAACGGCCTTGCAAGCCCAGAGGCAAGCCACGGTTTTAACGGAAGAATGTCGCGACGGCATCAGGCAACTGGGCCGACAATTGGCGACCAAAATTTCGACTGCCCAAACCAGGCGATCTTGGCTAGCCGAATTTTCTAAATGAACAAATTCGCAAGGGATTGACGACTGGGTCATTCAGCCCTAGCAAGTTGATACCCTTGACCGATTATACGAAAAAAACACGCGGCAACTTGCTGCGTGCTTTTATTTCGAATATCAATAGTCAATAAAAATTGCGTCTAAATTAGCTCTTTTGAGAAATGGTCTTTTTCCAGTTGACCAAGAACATCGAACTTCCAATCGCGCTACACAATCCAAGTAGACTCATCATCGTGAAGACCCCCTCGGAAAGCACAAAGGCACCTGAGGCCAGCAGGGCGGTTACGCCACCCAGACTCATTCGAAACTTTGCGTCCATTCCACGTTGTTTATGGACACTATCTTGAATTGCTTTACGAGCCGAATGCACCGCCAACTCTCGCATCGCAGCAATACTGTCTTTCGCTTCGGGCGCCTTCTTCTGGGGTAGGTACTCGGCGTAATCCAATAGCTGGGGCTGTATCGCTACTAGCTCTTCAGGCTCGCCTTGCGCCTCTGACTGAACATCGTCTTTCCCAGCTGGTGTTGGCTTTCCCGCTTCATTTTTCACTTCTGGCTTGCCCAACGCAGCGGCCTTGTTTTCGTGCTTTTCGCAGCGTCCCAATAACGAGCTTATATAGTCGTCAACAATTCCGTCATCGTTATTAGCATCCGACAGCGCCCTTGCGGTAGCCTCGGCGATTTGAAGTGCCCGAACTTCGGTGGGCATTCGTGCACTCTTCTTTTGAGGCAGCGGAGTTGATGCAATAGCCGAAGCAATAGACATCGGTGCTACATCGCCGGCAAGTTTGCTTCCTGCCGATGGCATAGGCTTATCACTTGGATCCTGAAAGTCATCCAAATTAAACGACAACTCGCCTTGCATTCTTGCAAGCAACTGGGCAACACTTTCGTTTTTGGAATGATCTTCCATCGTATTGATCTTTCTTACGCTTAGGTCAAAGACTATCTGCATGAACCATAGAATATAATTAATGACTGTACGGCGAACTTGATGAAGATTCGAAAGAAGATCCAAAAACGGGAGCCATCTTTGCGACACTTCCGACCTGATTTGAATTTTCCTCGCCCGAAGGTCTTCCAACTCGTTGATTCCAGAAGAATGTTGATGTATTTAACGTCTCAGCAAACTTTTGAATTTGATCCAACAACCCCTGCTCGTCGCCCATCGAGACATCCTCTGCTTCGGCGACAGAAGAAGCCGCAGGGAAAATTGCTTTCCCTCTCTTGCCATCGTGATCCGTCGCAATGCTTCTATAGCGATCGATCGACTGCAGTTTTCTAACCTGGGAAACTCCCTTCTCCACTTGCGATTGTTTGGACTGATCTAACCTGCCAATCTGGATTGGACCGCTTAGGTCAATTCCCATGGCAGCGATGCTTTGGGAGCCAGCTTCCATTCCACTTTCATTAGTTTGGTTTCCCGTAGGCAAAGCCACAGCGGCGATTGAGCCAACCGCGACCTTCTCCCCGACAGTTTCGCATGCTTCCTGGCAGGTTTGTAAAATCGCATCCAGCATCACTGAATCGTCGGCCGACAAGAGATCTGCTTTCACTTGGGCTGCCAGAGCGAGTGAATCTATTCCTCGATTGTTTAAGTCAAGGACCTTATACGGGGACGCTTTTGCCGCCTGACTTGTTTCGAACTTGCCCGTTTCGAACTTACTTGTCTCTGGTACTCGCGGTTGTATCAGTGGCGTCACTTGTGTAGACGATTGAATCGTCTTACCGACTGTGGAATCTGATTCGTTGTCTTGTAGTTTCTGATAAATACTTACGGGCTTCTCAACTTGTACAGGCGTCTCTGTTTTCTCTTTGCCAGCCGCCAGTTCGGGCTTGGCAGTGGACTGTGAAAAGTCAAAAGAAGAACCCGGCAACCCCACCAAAATTTGTTCACTGGAATCTTCAAATTGACTATCTACCGTGTCAGACGATTCCGGCGAATCTGATTCACTGGCCGTTCGCTGAGTGCCTGTTCGCTGAGTGCCGGGCACCTTACTGTCATCCCGTGACGAAAACCGTTCTGACTTTTCAGATGTACCCGGGTTCGCCAAGGTGAATGCGGCAGAAAACTGGCATAGTTGCCGCAATTGTTCTTGGACAATGCAATGGTGCAGTTGCTGCTCTTCGAGCAGCATCTGCAATAAATCAACTATTGCTTCTTTCGTTGAATCAGCCATCATTTTGTTCAATTAATTCCTTAGACTCATAGTATCGTCCATCTGTCTCGGCCAGATCGTGCTTGCAGGAGATGGCATTTCAAGCCAATAACTTCCACTTCTGGGTATAGGTCACAGGTTGACCAGAGTCAAGGAAAACACGGAACAAACAAAGAATCTACTGAGCACTTGTTACAAATTTTTTGACTAAGAATTGCCTACTTCTTGGGAACTTAAGTACGGGACCTGGCTTCCCATAGGTTGCGATTGCACTCGGGCAATCCAAAGCGTTTTCCGGTGAAAGCATTTGCGACTCCACGGTTGTTTGCAAAACGTTCGGGTTATACCAACTTTAACAATCAAATAGCGTTTTAGCGTATTGTTTTTGACTTCGGGGGAGTTCGATTCCATGCATGCTTCAAAGCGCACTATAGTTCCGTAAATTCAGGAGTTCTGTTCCTCACACTAGATCAAATTTTCCACAGCATCAAAATTTCCACCGTCCAATGGTTCCGATCCAATCGTCGGCTCTTGGCAGCTGGACGACCATAAAGGAATTCAGAAATGAATCGAAAACAATCCTTAGATCAGTTTCGTGAAGCTTTGATGCTTCGCCAAGAGGCGCTACTTTGTGCTCTCAATGGTGATCTGACAATGCTTCAAGAGATGCGGAAGTGCGGTTGCGATGTCGTCGATTTTGCCAGCGATTCTGCGGCAGAAGAACTTAGTTCACAGTTAGCGGAAGTAGAAAGTCGCGAACTTGTCAGCATTGCAAGTGCTCTGAAGAAACTAAAGGACAACAAATACGGCCTGTGCGAAGAATGCGAGAAGTATATTCCTTTGACGCGACTTCAAGCACTTCCTTACGCTTCGCTGTGCATCAATTGCCAACGCATCCTGGAAGAAGAAGAGGAGATGGGCACAGGTTCTTGGCCCATCGTTGACACGCCTGGAATGTTGGAAATCGGTGACGCGGATCCGGTGTAAGCAAAGCACCGCTGAAGCAGATGACACCTATCAAAAAAGCGTTCGCCTCACACCGGAAGCGAACGCTTTTTATTTTCCCAACCGTAAACAACCAAAGTGCAATTCGCGGGACTCGCACAAGGACGGTCTTTACCACGTTACTTGTTGCTGCTCACTTGGTACTGCCGCGATTGTTGTTACCCAGATCACGTATGCCTTTACTTCTTCACAGCAGTGATTGGAAAGTTGCCCGTTTGCCCGGCAACTTCGAATGTCGCGGTTCCTGTTAATTGCTTGTCATTGACGGCGCAATCATACTGCAAATCCACGTCCCCTCCCTGATACGGCACGCTGAAATCAGCTGAAAAACCTGCCGGCGTAATTGCGATCACGTCAACCGCTCGTTCGCCGTCTTGTCCACTTACCATGCCTTGCAACTTACCACCGTCAAGTGTGACGGTTAGGTCATGTTGAACCTCATTGCCGTCTGGTGTCGCAAACTTAAATGTCCAAGTTCCCAAAACCGCTTCGGCCCTCAGCGGCACCTTTGCATCTTTCCAGCTATCGGTTCTAAACGGGCTAGCCGGAAGCTTGGTACTTCCCACAAGATTCGGCTCGGATCGTCCATCAAAAGCGTAACGAACCGCTACAGGTGCAGCAACTGATTCGTTCCAAACGACCAGCTTGTCACCTTCAATTTTTGACATCGCATTGAAAAATTGTTTGTCAGCGCCGGCGATCAATAGATCGGAAACCGCACTTCCATCGCTGGTTGCCAATCCTGCACCAAATTGGAAACTGATTTCCATCTTGTTTCCGCTTGTTTTTGCCGCTTCATAAATCGGGCCGCTGTAGACCAATTCTTTTTTACCGTAGTCTTTCAAAGCCCACAGAGCCAATCGTTTGCCGACGTCCTGCTTATTCCTGGGGTGAATATCTTTCACATTGCCAATATCCACGGTTATTGCCATGCCTGTATTTGGCATCTTCAGCACCGCGGTTTGCGCTTCCCAAATCTCTGCCAAGCGGGTTTCGTCGCCACCGTATCGGTAGGGGGCCAACTGAACGAAGTAAAAGGGCATCTCTGGCTGATTCCACACTTTGCGCCACCCAGAAATCAGCGCCTCCATCTTGTCACGGTACAACATGCCTTCACCATTGTTGGATTCGCCTTGATACCAGATCGCGCCTTTGATGGGCATCTTGATCATGGGATGGATCATACTGTTGTAAAGCGCTAACGGTGTTTGATGGTTGATCGCACCGTTTTCATTCTTACTCGGAAAATTGTCCAGATTATCCGAGATCGACGCCAACGCGGCCACGCTCTTAAAGCCAACTGGCGGAGTCCATGGTTCGATCCTGGTGCCACCCCAATTAGTTCCTACCAGTCCGATTGGAACATTCAACTCTGCTTGCAACTGTCGACCAAAGTAATAGCCAACCGCTGTAAAACTGCCTGCGGTTTGAGGCGAACAGACTTCCCAATTGCCCGACTTCCAGTCGCTCTGCGGCGAGTCGGCGGGAATTCGATCCACCTTGATGTGTCGGATGTTTGGATGATTCGCGTTCGCGATTTCCTGTTTCGCATCATTGGACGCTTGAACCGGCCATTCCATGTTGGATTGCCCCGAACATACCCAAACATCACCCATTAGGATGTCGTCCAAAACCACTTCACTGGAGCCAGAAACTTTCATTTCAAAAGGGCCGCCGGCCTTCATCGCAGGCAATGTAACCATCCAGCTACCTTCATCATCTGCAGTAGCCTTGACCGTTGTTTCGCCGAACGATACGGTCACTTGAGTTCCGGCAGCGTCCCAGCCCCAGACGTTGATTGGCATCTCTCGCTGAAGAACCATGTGCGACGAAAAGCACTTAGGCAACTTCACATCCGCATTACAATACACTGCCGGATTTAGCAGGAAACAAAAACACAACAACAAGCCAAAATGCCGAAGTTTCCGCAACGGGAACACAGAAAATTCTTGCTGCAATAAACCAAAACACGTCACGTACGGTCTCCAAAATAAGAGGGGTAGGTAGAATTCAAAACGAAGCTCGCAAGCTTTCACTCCATCGGTGATGTCAGACCTGCCCGACATCACTACTTCATTTTGACGGCGAGACTGCCCAGCCATGAATTTACCCTCGCGATCAGCAGATTGCAAACCAAAGCAGTGATAGTACTAAAGAAAGTGCGAAGGTCCCCAGTCCCATTCTTTGGGAAACCTGGCAGAAAACACACTGCTTGTTAGCTTTCTGGCGAGAAAACTGGATGATACAGCTGCTTCAATCGCCACCCCAACCAAGATCTTTAACTGACCCGATCACGGGACTTCCTACATGGAAACGTTGCCCTCAGCGAGTCACAACGTTTCGCCTTAGGCGGCGACCAGTATTGGTCCAATCAATGGCGAGTCAGAATTTGTGTGCCCACTGTGTCTGCACCTTGTTGTGGTTACCCAAAAGAAACAGGTGGCACAGGCGCATAAAAAAACCAAGCACCCGAAAGGAAGCTTGGCTTCTTGCAGAAAGCCACATGCAATTCTTAAGAAACTTAACGTAGCAAAGAAAGAACATTCTGTGGATTTTGATTTGCGATCGAGAGCACCTGAGTACCCGAACTAACCAAAACTTGAGCACGCGTCAAATTCGCACTTTCGGCGGCGAAGTCAGCGTCACGAATCGAGCTTTCGGCATCAGCCAAGTTCGACTGAAGATCGCTTAGCGACGCGATGTTGGTATCGAGCGTCGTTTTTTGGAACGCACCCAATCGCCCGCGAAGTTCAGCCACTTTTGTGATCGTTTCATCAACAACTTTCGCGGCTTCGGTTGAATTGTTCCTCAGTGACTTATCGCCACCGGCTTTCAATTCGTAAAGTCGTCCCGATGCTCCCCCTAAACTTCCGGTGCTTAGGCTTTTGATGCCGATACGAGCCTGTTGGTTGCTAACAACCTCCGGCCCCAATTGGAAGGTTGCTCCGCCACCCTCAATCGTGAATGCAACAGCATTACTGGTCCCTTCATCAACCGTCACCGATAAGTCCAAGGTCGACGTGTTGATCGATAAAGTATTTCCCTTGCCGTTGGCCTGAACTCCGTTGACGGTTGCGACAATGTCTGCACCTGTATCACGAACTGCCGAAAGGTTTGCACCGAAGGTACCGGACGCACCCTCACTGATGACTTCAACATCGACAAAAGCGTCAGAACCATAGGCGGAGGAATCCAGTTCCAGAACGCCATTGTTATTCGTCGCTGCCACACCGGTCGCGTCAGAAACTAAGTTGATCGCATTGGTAACATCGTCGACAGACGCCCCTGCTTGAAAGTTAAACACTTCCGCCCCTTCTCGACCCGCAACCTTGACCACCAAATCATCACTCAGAGCGCTATTTGTAAAACCATTGGCAGCCACACTTAGGCTGGCAGTTTCAGCCGCATTGGCGATGGAAATGGAAACATCTAACGAACCCGCCGATCCTAAATTCGCCTGTTCAACTGACAAATCTGTCACGGTATCAAGGCCCGCACCGTTGGCACCTGCGGTGACCTGGAAATCCAAACTACCGTCCAAGATCGCTTTCCCCTGGAAGGTGGTGGTCTGAGCGATGCGGTCGATCGCCTCCAATGAAGAGTCAACTTGCAACTGGTTCGCTGAAATTTGTTCTTCACTCAGTGCACCCGAGTTGGCGGCTTCAGTCACCAAGCCACGAATGTCATTCAATAAATTCGAAACCTGAGACAACGCGCTGTCGGCGGTTGCAAGCACTTGCGACGCGCGTTCGCTATTTTTAATCGATTTGCCTACTGCAGTAATGTCTTTCCGCAGAGTTTCGCTGGCAATCAATCCAGCGGGGTCATCTTTGCCCGAATTGATTCGCAAGCCCGTGCTTAATCGAGTCAGCGAAGTTTGTAATTGCGAGTTGGATTTCGACAAGTTCTTTTGTGCAACAAGTGAACTTACGTTCGTGTTAATTCGACTCATGGTCGTTTACCTTTGGGGCTTTAAATTTGGCGACTCAGTGGAAACCAAAACTGCGGTAACAGCGGTCAACTATTAGGCAGCGAGATGACGCTTGATCAACCAGTGAAACCCCGAAAACATTTCGGCGTGGTGATCGCGACATAATACCGATTGGTTCAAACGGCAATGGAAAACTGTAAGATGCCGTTAGAGTGACTTCACACTGCTTGGTGAAAATCTACCGAAAATGAGGTTAAGGAAAAATTTGCTATCGTTACAAACATTCTAGCTGATCCAACCCAAACGGCTTGCCATAACTTCGCCTAAGAACGACCGCACAATCGCTGCAATCACTAGGAAACTAAGAGTTATGCCCCGATTAACCAAGACGGACAAGCGACTTGCGCCGCTGGCTTTGTAAATTTACCAAAAGAAGTTAGTCCCCACGGCCCTATTCAACGGACAGTGACAATCAAATCAGAACCAAAAAAACATCTAGACATTAGGTCAACTACTGGCACTGCGGTAACTAGAAAGTGCCTTTTGGAAAACCCAACGGGACGCGGCCAATGAAACCAACGCCATGACAAACGCCAAGATGGCATAAACCACGGTTGCGGCATGCGAATCTGGCCGCACCGGTTGTGCCAAGATCCTGGCTGGCACATTCACGACAAGTAAGATTGGGACCACAAACGTAAAAGCGCCCCATAACATCCAGCCCCAAACACCTTGTTGATAAATCTCCATCGGTTGCCGGTAAAAATTGGTGATGTAAAACCAAAAAGTATAGAGCGTCTGATTTCTTCCCAACCAGATACTGGTCGATGCCAACGCGATCATGACGCTGTACAAAATGACCAAACCACAGCAAACAAACAGAACGTACAGCAAGACTGACGACACCGTCACTGTTAGTGGGTTTTCGAAATCTCGCGTCAGCCCGACCAAGGCATAAATCACCAGCGCTATCCCGACGACCAAATTTGACAAATTGGACCAAGCCATCTTGGGAAATGAAACCAAAAATTGAGTGTCGATTGGTTTCAAAAGCGCAAAATCTAAGTTTCCAGTGCGAATTAATTCGCTGAACTCTTGCGCATTGGGCATCACAAAAGACTGGATCAAACTGGTGATAATCCAGGTCGTGCCCAAAAAGACAAAAAATTCATTTTCGCCCCAACCTGTATTGCGACCGATTGAACTGGTGTGTGAAAAAATGATCTTGAAGAAACCAAGATTCATCAACGTCCAGGCAACTGAAGAAATACACTCAAGCCAAAAGTTGGCCCGAAACGACATCGCCCTCACCAATGAGTTCCGAACGAAGGTCGCAAATACTCTTGAATACGATGGGCTAAACGATTCACGTTTGGTCACAGTTTCACTCATGTTCTCAACCCTCCACCAATTTTGACCCAATCGATCATCATGTCAGCATTGTCTTTGTGCTGAAGAACTTAGATACAGCGTTTAATAACCGACGCTTTTCCAATCCAGAAAAAACATCGCCGGCAAAGTGCGGGCTCCCAATGAACTCTTCAAACAAACAACCCAATACAACCTGTTCCCATCTAACCACCGTAGCCACCGTACCGAACTAAGCCACGATTCCACAATACTCGACTGAGCACGATAAAGAACAATATCCAAACGTACTGAATGACCAATCCTTGAACCATTGGCCAGCCTTGTATTTTCCCCAGGGCAACCGCCGACGGGAAATACGCCAAGTACTGAAGTGGCAACAGACCCACGATCCAGTCGAAAGGGGCGGGTAGCAGGTCCAAAGGAAACATATGCCCTGAAAGAAAAAAGCTAAGCAACATATAGATAAACGCCAAGCTGGTGACCTCCAAGAACCAGAACGACGCAAGTCCCAAGCAGGCTTCCAAAAAGAAGCCTAGCAAAAAAGCGCCTGCCAACGATGCCACCAACGCCAAGAACTGATAGACCGAAGGGAAACCCGCATCAAAAAACGATCGGCACAGGAAAAACACTAATGCAAATGGCAGAAATGCAATGACGTAATACACCAACTTATGGGCGATCCGCTGAAGCAGCAAACAGCCCAACATATCCACAGGCTGGATCAAAAACTTCTTGACCTCACCCGTTTGAACACTGGAAGCAATTCCCGAAGTCAAGCCAGGCATACTGGAAAACGCTCGAGTCAGCATGACTAGCAACAAATAGGCAACCATGTCATGAAGTGAATAGCCCTGGATTGTGATGGTATCGATGTTTTCCGTGCCCTGCCCCGACTTACCGCCAGCTACTGCATCAAAAATTGCCCACCATAAAAATATCTGAGTAATAATGGGTAAGAATCGCATTAAGGTGCCAAACGCGAAATCACCTCGGTAAACCAATCGCTCTTCCAGCGAAACCTGAAATAGTGACCACCAAAAACGACTTCTGACTAGAACTTGATTCATCTCGACCGCCTTCCTTGATTAATTGCCTGCAAACAAGAGGGCAATGATGTCTTCCAACGGAGGATCTGCGACGGACACATCTTCGACAGGATAAGAGTTCAAAATTTCTGCCAAAGACGGTGTCACTTGCGCCTTTGGGATCTTGATTCGAATTTTTGGTGGTTGAATTTCTAAGATCTCCCCAAAGCGTCGCATTTCTCCCAATCGAGTCGCATCTGAAAAACGCAGGGAAACAATTTTCGACTGATGAAATTTATCAATAATCTGAGCCAGCGACCCATCAAACTGAATTCGGCCTTCATTGATAATCACGACGCGCTTACAAAGTGCCTCAATGTCCTTCATGTAGTGACTGGTCAGCAGAATCGTAATATCCTGCTCCTGTTGATAATGCTTTAGAAATTGCTGAATGTTGTGCTGTGCTACCACATCCAACCCAATGGTGGGTTCATCCAAAAACAGAACATCTGGCTTATGCAGCAACGCCGCCGTCAACTCCATTTTCATTCGTTCACCCAGAGATAACTCACGAACAGGCTGCTTCAAAAGGTGGTTCAAATTCAGCAAACTTGTCAACTCGTCTTGAGTCGCTTGAAATTGCTTGTCTGGAATCTGATAAATATGTTGATGCAAGCGAAAGGATTCCAACGCAGGCAAATCCCACCACAGTTGGTTCTTCTGCCCCATGACCAAGGCAAACCGCCGACGGTATGCATTGTTTCGCTGCCAAGGCACGTGCCCCATCACCTGACAGGTGCCCGCCGAGGGATGAATCACGCCTGATAACAGTTTCAAGGTCGTGGTCTTGCCCGCCCCATTAGGCCCCAGGAATGCCACGAATTCGCCTTTTTCGACGCTGAGATCAATTCCATTGACCGCCGTAATTTCTCGATATTCACGTTTAAACAATCCACGAATAGATTGCCACAGTCCTTCCTTCTTCTGATAGACCTGATATTTTTTGGTAAGGTTTTGAATTTCGATGATTGCCATAGCGGTCGATTGATTAGTGTTAAGATGATCGGTTCGGGAATAGAACCTACAGACATTGGACTGGTGAATTGCAAGCCGATGAATTTCCAAATCCGTCAGCAGCCCAAGACGGTCACCTTTGCAGAAATTCCAATTTCAAAGACGCTGCGGCTCAATAAATTCGGAACAACGCGAATTTGATCAGCAGAGAATTCTATAATCTGGGAGAATGCCCCAGACACCCATGACTGCCAGTAGACCTATTTTTGTAACAAATGACGAGTGGTGCATGTACGATAGATTACGAATCGGACTAGGACACGACACCCACCGCCTCTCTGAAGGCGGCCCGCTGCGAATGGGTGGCATCTGGATTCCCCACGACCAACATGCCGTTGGCCATAGCGACGCGGATGTTCTGTTGCACGCGATCACCGACTCCATTCTGGGAGCCGCTGGGGCTGGCGATATTGGGCAACTTTTCCCGAATAATGATCCCGAGAATAAGAATCGGGATTCCCGCCAAATGCTGCAAATCGCCTGGCAGCCACTAGCCGATGCTGGCTGGCGACTCCTAAATTTGGATTGTGTCGTTTTTGCTCAATCACCTAAGATGCTGGAGTATTGGCCGGCCATCAAGCAGGAAATCGTGGCCGCTTTGACCAACGAACATACTACGGTGTCTGCACTGCAGATCGGGGTCAAAGCCAAGACCGGCGAACATGTGGGGCTGATCGGCCAAATGGAAGCAATCGCCGCGCAATGTGTCTCACTTCTGCTAGCGCCTGAATCCGAATAGTCCGCCCGTTTAGTTGCGTCCAAGCCGAGCACCGATCGACGTGTTTTTTTGGCCAGCATCTACGTAGCAAGAATCACGAAGGATTCCGCCCCAACCTAAGGTGGTGCGTCAATTTGACGTTTCGCCGCCAAATTCTGTCGTGATGCCCCACACCCATTTTTCGAGAATGCAAATTTGCCTGAAAACGAAAATCAAAACACCGATGTCGCTGCGGATCGTAGTTGGCACAACCCAATTCGTATCCTTGGCGTAGATCCTGGTTTGCGTGTGACAGGGTATGCCGTTCTAGAATTTGGTAATTCCACCATGATCCAGGGTGGGGTCGCTGCCCCGGGAAAACAAACCAGCGCTTCGCTGCCGTTTAATTTTCTAAACCCTAAAATCAAGATCATCGAAGCGGGGGTCATTCGAGTCGCCAGCGACCAGCCAATGGAAAAACGACTGGCACAAATCAAATCCTCGATAGACGAGGTTTTGAACGATCTTCGTCCGACAGAAATGGCACTTGAAAAACTTTACGCTCACTATGAACGAACTCAGCCCGCAATCCTAATGGGGCACGCCCGCGGTGTTTTGATGTTGGCGGCAGCTCATCATTCAATCGAAGTTACGGGCTACGCGGCGACTGCAGTTAAAAAGACCGTTTCTGGTCACGGACGAGCCCCCAAGACTCAAATGCAAGCTGCGGTGTGCCGGCACCTTGGCCTAAAAAAGCCGCCCGAACCTCACGATGTGGCCGATGCCTTGGCCATTGCCCTTTGTCATTACTTCCTGGCGCATTCCCCGATGAAAGCACAATTGCTCGTGGGACTGGAATCCATGAAAAATGCCAAAGCAAACACGATCCCAAGGGCCGCTCGGAAAAAGATGGACTCGGCCCAAAACGACAGACCGGAAGATTTTCGTTAGCGAAACGACTTTGGCTGGTTCCCAGCGCCTTGAACCTAGGGGCACATGGCTAACCCACAGCCCATCGAACGTCGCTTTATGCCTGCTGGACTGATGCAAAGTCCCCTTGCTTAACCTTCCCAATGGCCTGCTACTTTGGTCAACTGTAGGAAGATTTTCTTGGAGGAAAAGACTTGACCATGGGTCGGTCGCAACTGGATAGTCACTGAAATTCTTAGACAAGAACGGCAAACCAATGATCACGGAAATCCAAGGAAAGCTGGTCGCCTTAAGCGACGAAGCTGCGACAATTCAGATAGACGCGTTTCGATATGAGGTCTTCGTTCCAGAGTTTTCTCGTCGAGCGATTCAACTAAAGCTCAACGAAATCATCCAACTTTTCACGATCTACTACATTGATGGAAATCCGACCAAGGGAGGGCGGATGACGCCGCGTTTAATCGGATTTGTCACCGAAATTGAACGTGATTTCTTTGACCTGTTCTGCTCGGTTGATGGTGTTGGAATGAAAAAAGCCTTACGCGCTATGGTCCGCCCTGTCCAAGATATCGCGATTGCCATCGAAGAACAGGATGTGAAAACGATTTCTAGCCTGCCCGGAATCGGGCCATCTATCGCCGAACGCATTATCGCCAAGCTACGCCGAAAAATGGCCAAATTCGCGTTGCTGGTGGGCAGCGAAACACCGGTAAATACGGAACGCCAAACCGCATCCAATGTGGTCGAAGAAACCTACCAAATTTTGATATCCTTGGGCCATGCCGAAGCCGAGGCTCGCCGACTTGTCGATCAAGCGTTACTGGCGAAATCCAAATACAAAGATGTTGAAGCAATGTTGCAAGCAGTGTACGACAAGAATCGCTAACATATCGAACGGACCCAGCGACGGAATTTCCCTTCGACGAATCAATTCCATTCAAACTTGGGACGCTTGGCCTTTGAAACATCGTTGCTGCCAGACGCTAACCCGTTAAATGAATCTAGGGGAATTCTGTTCATGAGCCGTTCGTTTGGGACTGAATCTGATAACGTGAATCCCGGTCCCCATACCGGTCGCGCACCAGTTGCAAGTTCAACCAATCCCGACCGACCACAGCCACATCCGAGGGGATATCCACCGACCCAAGAAACGACTTCGCCGGCAAACCAACCCTATCCGGTGGAAGTGATTGACCCTTACGATCCCAGAGGGGTGAATCCACAGGCGAAGGTTGATTTTGATGGTCAACCCCCACAACGGGCCGACATTCAGTTTGGCCCCATCAATCGTGAATCTCGCCAACATACTCAAACCTATTCTCCAGCAACCTATGCTCCAGGTCAAAAGCAAACGCCAACTCAAGAAGGGTCTGCACCGGGCGATGGCGCGGCGGATCAGTACCTACCCCTCCAAATCGATTGCGAAGCAAGTTTACCCGAAGAAGAAGGGTGCCCCGAATGCGGTTCGCCGGTTGACTTGAATGCGAAGTTCTGCCCGGCTTGCGGTGAAGATCTGCAAGATCGTCTTGGCGATAATCAGATTCAAAACCGGTCGGAAACCTACACTCGCAGTATTCAAGCGGAAACCGATCGACAGCATTGGAAATGCGATTCGTGCGGTAGCGAAGTAACTTCCCTGGGTTCAGACCGGACACTTCACTGCCCGTTTTGCGTGTCGACGTATGTGTCCGAGATTTCCACACAGCAATCGGGCCGCCAACGCC
>JBDNHU010000347.1:0-22455 GCA_041688615.1 Mariniblastus sp.
AACGCTCAAGTCGTAGCATTCGCATCTCTGAAATTTCTCGACGTCCACATCCCCAAGTTGGTCATCGCACGGGGCAAGCAACTGGGTTTTGGGGAACGGCTGCCGCCCGTTATTACGGCGTTCCAACTTCTGCTCGCGCCCCTCTTCGGCCAAGAGTGAATGCATCAGATCGAAGATTGCTGCGTCGTTCCCTTGCAATGGCATTGAAATCACCTTGGTCCCAATAAATCTCAAATTGAAGGCCGCTCAAATGAACCCTTACCCTTGGCTTGAACGGCAATTCCGCATCTGACTACTTCTGCGGGCTGAACAAAAACCTTCTTGAAGGTAGGTCACCACCAAAAAAAACGCAGCCGCAACCACGAAGTTCAGTTGTTTGCAACGATGGCATGCTCAACTTTTACAGTTGTTCTGATTATTCTGCTGCCAAGCAAAGACTCATGAACCGTAGACTGGCCCAAAACATCGGCAATTGGACCTTCTGATGGCGATACTCGCACTTACCGGGGCCCCCCAAGCAGGCGACACCTAAGGCTAACTCCACACAAGCTAAAATGGCCTAAGCTAACATGGCCTAAGCTAACATGGCCTAAGCTAACATGCCGCAAACCAGAGGAATGCCCGGGGAATCGACCGCAACCTCCAAGGGATTGGGTCTTCAAATCACTGCGAAACAAAAATACGTGAAAAGAAGTTCACTTAAAGAAACCAGGTGGCACAACAATAAGAAACCAGGTGGCACAACAATAAGAAACCAGGTGGCACAACAATAAGAAACCAGGTGGCACAACAATCGCCTGTAAGAAGCGACGCCGACGGGATTCGAACCCGCAACCTCTGGATCGACAGTCCAGTGCTCTAACCAATTGAGCTACGGCGCCATGATTTCTTCATCTGAATCGCAGTGGCCAAGTCATGCCCTGCGACGCTACCAAATCTAATCGTTCAATTCCTGAAGTGAAATCCTTCGTACCACCAAGCGATCTTTTCAAGATTGAGTTCCAGATTATAAGCAAGACTGCACAAGTGGCAAGGGTGCTGATTTGCATTTTCTTCTTTCGGACGAAATCACCCCGAAAGTTTAAGGGCTTTCCCTTTTTTTCGGCCAACGAAATCCAAAAGCAGAAGCTTCCCACCCGTCAGAATGCTGCCTTGGCCCTATCCATTGTCAAAAATCCACCTTTCCCATTCTTCCGATCGTGCTCGCTACAACTTCCTTTACCTCTAAGAGCCTGAAGCGAACATGCGTTTCAAGCTGTTGACTTATAGCGTTCCCACTTTCGACTCCCGGTTCCTCGCGGTATTGCCCCAATCTCGTTGCTCCCAATATTGCTGCTCAAGGCCCGCAGGCGTTTTCAGTTAAGTTGACAACCCAATCAATAAAGTTGTTCACTGGGTTCAAAACCCATTTCCCGGACGATCGACAGATCCAATTCTGCCTCCACGCTCATACGCTTGACTTGGTAAAGTAGGGATCTGTGGTAAAAATACATCGCTTTACTACGGGCGATACTCTGCTGGCGAAGGTTGATCTCACGCGTGTCCACCAATTGAGGAACGTTGGACAGCTGCACGACGCTTGAAAGCGCATCCACCAGTCGAGAAACCTGCACCATTGCATTCAGATCCTCCTCTGCCTGACGCCATCTGCGTAACTTTGTCGCTAATACACCTCGAGTATCAATGACGCCGCCATAATTCAGCAGATACCCGCAAACGGTTTGCGGCGACAAATCTTCAGTCCTTCTGGCGAACATAACACCGGTGGCCTTGGCCATGGATTGGTACTTAGTTCGCCCCGGTTCATCATCCAAATCGCGACAAATTTCATATGCCTGCTCGCACAACAAGGCCAGCATATAACGCTTCTGCCCCAACAACTTTCGTTCTTCTCTCAACCACAACGGTTCATCTTCTGGCCAATCCCGACTTGACATCCATCGAGTAATTTTCACTTTCAACTCTTGTTCCCGCTGTTCCAATGCATTCGCCGAACGACTACGACTGCGTTCCACAATCGCGAGTGCTTCTGCAGGACGCCCGACCAGCCTCAGTGCCTCGGAACGATAAACAACGAATTCGTCTTCAATGTCATGGTTGACTAACACGTCGTTGATCTGACGATAACGCACCTCCATATCCGCATTAGCTAGGTATGAGAAATAGGCCAAATTATTAATCCGCATGATCTGGCGTTCACGCAGTTGATTTGAAGGCTGGTCGGCATCCGCTGGCTGATCGTTGCGTTGCTTGACATTCAACTCCAACTCTTCCACCAAGCTCTGGTAAGCTTCCTTGTGCATTCCCAGTTCATGAAAAACACTCGCCTTGGTTGCCAGCCAAGCGACCGTCAGCGGCGCTTCGTTTTGGTAGTCTTCCAATTTCTGCAAACACGCTTCACGCAGCCCTTGCTTAGCCAATACTTCCAATAATTCCGCTTTTGCTGTGAAATCTTCGGGTTGCTGTTGAATGATGGATTCAAGTATCGATTTGGCTTGGTCAAGATTTTCACCCAAGACCGCCTCTTGAGCCGCAGCCAAACGCCATCGATACCATTCGCCCTGGTATCCAAAGTAAACCGTCGGAACCGTTAGCAAACCAACGATCAGAACGATTGGAATCACTCGAGTCCACAAAATATTCACAATGCGATTCCCCTGAGGTCATTTAAACTATTAATCATTGAACTACAGAAATGACGTTAACTCGATTCTAGATTCTTTAATGCGTCTAACAACGTCGTTCGGATGAATTCCAACTTTACCGAGTCAAAAATTTTCATTCCTTCGCTATCGGCAATATAAAAAACATCCACGACCTGATCCATGTGAGATGCGATCTTGGCAAAACGAATATCTAATTCCAACTGATACAACTTCTTGGCCAATGTGTACAGCAAGCCAGGCTTATCGTAGGCAAAAACATCGATCACTGTAGCGTGGTCCGCCGTTTCGTTGTCGATAATGACTCGGGTTTGTTCACTGTAGAATTCGTCAGCCTTCTTTTGTGCATCCCAAGTGCGGCGAGGTTGCGTTAGGTCATCGGTCGGTTGGCTTAGCACTTCCCGAACAGTCGAATCGATCTCAATGCAACGACCCTCCAAAGCCAACCCGCTAAAATCCCGATCGTGAAGCAAAAACGAGTACCAAACACGATCGTTGGGCAATATTCGATTCGTCCAGACAAAACCTCTAGACCGTTGCGAATGAAGGCACCCACCAAGCGATAAAACACACCCGAAACACGTTGCTGCAACTTGCCAATGGTCACCTCCAACGCCTTGGGGTTTTTGACCGGCCGAACATGTACGAAAACTTCACCGGGACTTAATTCTGCAACCTGTAATAAATGATCCACCATTGTCGCCGAATCCAATTCCCGAAAGTTTCCAGCGGCAATTTTCATCACACTCGCTGCCATCCATTTTTTCCATTTTTCGGGTGTTCGCTGAACGAGACTCAGCCTCGCCTGACTTAATCGTTCAACGAACTCATTTCCCTGCGCTCCGTCACCTAAGAAAGCATCGGTACGGAGGTACAATTCCGTCACTAAACTACGACGCCATTCATTAAAACTGCCGGGCGAAACCGCCGCCATATCCGCACAGGTCAGCGTAAAAAGCATACGCAACATTTCGATCGACCCAACCTCGATCGCAAATTTCTCAATCACTTGTGGATCGGTGATATCACGCCGAAAGGCTAATGTCGACATCAGTAAATGATGCCGAACCAAAAAACAGATCGTCTCTGATTCAGCATCACTAAGTCCCAAACGATCAGCCGTTTGTTCGGCTAATTCCGCGCCAACCTCGCTGTGATCGCCCGTATAACCCTTGCCCAAATCGTGCAAGATCGCGGCCAGGTGCAACAGATCTTTCCGCTCCACTTGGCGATAGGCTTTGCCCACAAGTGAAGGATCTTCCTGAAAATCTGCCAACATTTCCACGGCGATCAAAGTGTGTTCGTCGACCGTATATTTGTGATACTGATTAAACTGCAGCAACCATCTTGCATGACGAAACGCTGGTATGATTTTTTCCAACACGTTCATCTCGTGCAGACGTCGCAATAGGTTGGCCAATCGACTTGGGTTAACCAACATCTTCATAAAATACGTCTTAGCCGCAGCATTCAACTTCAACTGAGTCTGCTTCAACATGGCATTGCGAATACTTCGCCAGGTTGACTGCTCGATCCACTTCTTGGAACGATTAGAAATTTCCATCAACCGCAGAACTTGCTCCAGATCATTCTTCACAAAATCCTTGGATTCAGGCACCACGGCAACATATCGAGTTGTCACAACAAAATGTTCGTCCTGACGACGCCCTACCAATGTATCCAAGATCGTGCGCCGGTCGAATTTCCCTCGGACATCGTTCACAAACTGAAAACTGCTATAGCGAGCTTCGGTTGAATGCCGAAAATAATCACGCATCAACTCTTGAACCGGCAGCAGTTCCAGTCCCGAAGGATACTTCCACTGCTCGGCAATTCTCAGCTGCTCGGTCCGATCCAAAGTATCAACCGCTCGTCCGGCATGAAAATGAAGTTCGTTCCGCAATCGCAACAAAAATTCACGGGCCTGAAACAACTGTCGAAAATCAACTTTGGACAAAGCTTTAATATCGCGGAGTCGTTGCAAACTGGTTTCGCCATAGCGCATAAAACCAAGCCATCGCACAAGATGAATCTCCCGCAGACCACCACGAGAACTCTTGATGTTCGGACTTAATAGGTAAACACTCTCGCCGAAATGATCCTGCTCTTTCTTCCGCGATTTTTCAACAATGTCCATCGACCAATGAGTCTTACGCCTTACCAATCGTAAGAATCTTTCGTGAAACTTTTCCACCAATGACGAACTGCCCAGCAACAAACGGGTCTCGGTAAACGACGTCAAGATCGTCGGGTCAGCAAACGCCTGAGTACATGCCTCACGCAGTGTCCGAGTCGCTAGTGACAACTTTAACCCGACATCAAATCCGTCTTGAACGAGACGACCGGCGACTTTCTCAATCTTCGGAACCACGCCCGGAATGTAGAGCAACATCAGATCAACGTCAGAAAACGGAGCAACGTCTTGCCGGCCAAAACCACCCAAGGCAACCAAAGCACTACCGCCATAGAAGGCATCACGAGACTTTTCGTCGGGAAAGATCTCCTCGACCGCCAAACGATAATTCGCGCAAATCGTCTCATCCCACAAGCGAGTCATCGATCGACAAATTTCCAACCCACCTGCGCCAGCTTGATGCTGCTGGTGCAATAGTTCATACCCGACATTCAGGCGCTGTTTGGCCTCGATAATGTGCGGTCGGATGCTAGAAGAAAACATGATTGCCGCTTCACTATCTATGCCCGCTAAGTTATGCCAGTTTAGGTGTGCCCGCTTCACTATCTATGCCAGTTGCTTCACTATCTATGCCAGTTGCTTCACTATCTATGCCAGTTTAGGTGTGCCAGTTTAGGTGTGCCCGTTTAGATGTGCCCGTTTAGATGTGCCTGCGGGTTTGCCAAACAAACTACAAGCCTTCGCTTGATCGCCAGCAGAAAGCAGTGTCAAACACCGTCCAGAAAACACCGCCGACGAATCTGCAGTCCCCAACCAATTTTCAGCCTCACGCACAGGCCAACGCTGTGGTTCCCATGATGTTCCGGCAGGCACTTGCCAGAGCCAACATAACCAACAAAAAAACCGGTGAGAATCAGATTGTCTTCACCGGTTTTTTAAATAACCGCAATTGGCCAGGTTTAACAAGTCAAATCAAATCAAATGGCTTCACTGCCAACTTCGCCAGTCCGTATCCGAATGACTTCCGCCAATTCAGAAACAAAGATTTTTCCGTCGCCAATTTGCCCGGTCTGAGCGGTCTGAATGATCAAGTCAATGACTTGCTTCAGATCCTCGTCCTTACAAACGACTTCTACCTTAACTTTGGGAACAAAATCAACTGCATATTCCGTCCCCCGGTACATCTCGGTATGCCCCTTTTGACGTCCGTAACCACGGACGTCAGTAATGGTCATCCCGTTAACTCCCTTCTCTGAAAGGGCGTTCTTCAAGTTTTCCAACTTAAAGTGTCGAATAATCGCTTCAATTTTTTTCATGCACGCTACTCCACGAACCAAGCCAATCGTTGTTGAACTTATTTAGTGCGCGGCACACTATTAAATAATTTCTAATTACGAGCCGGGAAAACCCTTGTCGACTGGACTGCCGCCAACGGTTAAACCAACCTCCGCCATCACAAACCTAGTTGACGCTCGACAAGGAAAATAGATGCCTACCTTTACGGAATCGCTTACGGCCACTCAGCCCGTAATTCTCCGCACCCATTTTCGTAATGCCGCCTGACCAATCTCCAGCTTGCGAACGTGTTAAGGTTACCTTTATTTGTTGATAAAGTAAACTAGATTCCTTCGCTGCCTGTTTTTGTCGATTTCAATGCTGATTCACCCAAACTGATCACGCCAAATAACCGTTGACGTCCCTGATCAGCCCGGAATTGGCAGTCGTTTTAGCAGAGGACGCGACGTAAGTCCGGACCCCTCCCAATCAACGCTCTCCTGGCCACGGTTCGTCGCGAACGCCAAAACAATGATTCAAATACCGAGCCAGCATGAATAGCCAATCGCTTAAACGATTCAGATAGATCTGGGATGATGCCAAATTTTGAAAGCCCAAATCAACGTTAGTAACCGTTTGCAGGCGACTTTCAGCCTCGATCAGTTCCACCACCCGCCGCTCCGCCCGCCGGCAGACACAACGACACAAATGCGAATAAGATGCCCCAAAAGTCCCCGCAGGCAAAATAAAACTGGTAAGTGGAGGCAATAGGTTTGCCCAATCATCCATTTTTTTCTCCAAGACTTCAATTCGACCCGCAAGTTCCAACTTTGTGGGCACCGCGCGAACGTCCGCCACCGCCGCTCCAATCTCAAACAATGCCTTTTGCACCAATAATAATTGCGAATCGACCTCTCCACTATCAAATCGCGATTCAGGATCCAATGGGGCAGAGCTGTCTGCCGGCGGCGTTTCACCCATCTCGCCACCGTCACTACCTGCGACGGACAGTTGGGCTCGCAAGACACCGATCGCCGCATTGAATTCGTCAATTGTACCAAGGGCCTCGATCCGCAAATTGGATTTGGAAACTCGTGCTGCACCAAGCAACCCCGTTTCCCCTTGATCGCCAGTCTTTGTATAAATTTTCATACCAGTTCCCTCTGAACCTACTTCCCGATCACTAAGCATATTTCCTGTCGTATTCGAACAATCACTGCTGCCAGTGACAAGCCCTCGGTTGTTTTTAGGACCTTTCGCCAATGAGTCAAGACTCGAACCAAAACCTGGAACCAGGCCAAGCCGAACTCTTTGCCTTGGAAGCAGACGTGCATTCGTGCGGCTTTATCATCTTCCGTAAACCAGAACAACAATACCAATTCTTGCTGATGCTACATGCCGATCGCTGGGACCTGCCCAAGGGACATGTCGACCCCGGCGAAACCAAGATGCAATGCGCCCTACGCGAATTGCATGAAGAAACCGGAATCCAACAAGAACACATTATCGTTGACGACCACTTCGAGTACCGACATCGCTACTATGTGGTCGGAAGGTCCGGAAAACAGAAGCTCAAGGAATTGACGATCTACTTGGCTTATTTGCAGCAAGAGATCGAAATCCTGATCACCGAACACATCGGCAGCCGTTGGTTTGATTGGCAACCCCCGCACAAAATTGAAGCACGAAGCATCGACGGATTGCTGGTCCGAGTCCAAAACCACGGTCTACGCTAGCCACACGGGCAGCTCACCCGTCGAAAAACTCTAGCGATTAACGCTGACCCATTGGGTTTCACAATTTTCATTGCTGAGAAGAAAACAACGTGGTACCGTCGCCAACGCCGAAAAGGGCGAGAGCACCGCAAGTCACAAAAACCTTGGCTTTACCATTGACCGTGGTTATTGGGGCTACCGCGTAACTGACAGTCCCAAAGCAATAAACGGCCCCTACAGAACTTCTCAGCGTGTCGCTTGTCGACGCAGCCTAGTCAGCATTTTTGCCTCCGCAAGCAAACACCCCGCAGATTTTGCCATTGTATTCCCAACACTCGCGGCAGTGAGGTGTGTGGCAGCGTCCACATCGAACAGCATTGATCACGGGTGAACTGCAGATCGGACAACTTTTTTCCGAGTCAGCGGTTTCTATTGTCTCCGCCAAAGAGATCGCCCCTTCTTCAAAGGCCGCGATTTGCTGAGTCAATTGACTCCCAAACGATAATAATTTGGAAAGCTCAGAAACAGTGTTCATGTACCCCGCGACCATCACAATTAATATTTGATTATCGATCGCAATGCGACAACGGTTCTCCCGCTTCATTCGTCGCAATTGTTCAAATACGCCACCAATCCCTAACCCAAATATCGGGGCTGCCGATTCAGGAGTGGCGGTTGCCGAAACCACCCCCATCACTCCATCCACTTTACTATCCTGCAAACGTTGCCAACCTTCGGGCAACGACCGAGTATGAGGACATTCGCAACAGATAAACAACTGCGCCGAAGTCACCGGCAGCGGAAAATGCAGTTCCAAGACCTCACGTCCGAACCAATGATCGCCACCGGGGAAAAAAGCCCCTGAAACCACTCGTGGCCCAACCGGCAATTGCACAACAATCGATTCGCGGTTCCTGGAAACAACCGTCCCATTGAGGGCACGTACAATCCCAAGAAAATTCCGTCGATATTGGCTCCGACTCAGCCAAACCGACAACAGCACAGGCAGGCCGATAATTAAAACCCAACCCAAGATGCAAGCAATGATTAAAATGGGAGATCTCATCGAACGTTCTTACCGCCCATCTTCAACACGAACGACATCGTCTGAGTCAAACATTTCCCGATCCCCGCGGACATAAAGTGTCACCACCGCCCCCGCAATCGCAGCACCAATCACGATCGCAGCAGCGATGGCAATGTTTGTCCAAGATTCCCACCATTGCAGTAAACCTTCACTCTGGGCTTTCGCCACAATGGCTGCGTTGGCGGCGTTTTCGTTCCGCAACAACTCCAACTCAGTCAGCATCTTTGTGTTCTGTGTTTTCAATTCATTATTGGCAGTAGTTTTCTTGTTCAACGACTCGGCAAGTACTTGCGATCGTTTCTCAAACGCCTTGGCTCCCAACACTAAAGACGAAACCTCCGTTTTTAATTGCTCCACTTGTGCTTGCCGGTCAACCAGCTGCTGAACACGGCTTTGAACCTTCGCTTCATCGACACCGCCTTCTTGATTGACAATCATCGCAGCGATCACATTTTTATACGCATCTTGATCGGGACTGCCAGGCGATTCACCATTCACAACGTAGAGAATCAACGCGGCGACCAATAGTGTTTGCATGCCAAGCATCGCCAGCATCACAATCGATTGCCCTTTATTGTCTGGCTGAGTGATATTAATTATCGGTGTCGCAGCTGACGCTTGCGAAATTTGTTGCCGTGTTACCAACGGTGAACCCTCCTGATAGATCAACGCCTCAGCAGTCTGCTGCAATTGATCGCCACGAAATCGAGATGCAAATAAGAAGTAACCATGATTGCGTTCCTTGACCGCATTTCCCTCAACGGTTGCCCAATGAAACCAACCTCGGTCTTGCCGCACCGGATCCACAACCAACGCCACATCCAGCGGACGATTGAAGAAACCGTTGCAAATAAACATGTCCATGCCAGATAAAAACACTCCCCAATCAGGATGAGTATGGTACCAACCAACTATTTCGGTACCCTCGGGAAACTTCTCCTTTTGACGACCAATCGCTTCCCAAGTTTCATGAGTAAACTTAAAACTCCCTTTGGTCGCCTCATAATGTTCGGCTCGAAGACTGTCCCGAACCACGACGAATGGCTGCCCTTGATCATCTACGTATTGGCCCCCAAGTAGTATGCCGCCAAGTTCGATCGAAGTATCCTCAAGAGCATGTTCTTCAATATCTAAGGTGGTGTCCAAATCGATGTAAACAGGTAATTGTTCCGCTGCAGGCGCGCCGACATTAGCCACCGCAAAATGCGAATTTTGATCGGGTCGGATCGCCTCTTCTGGCTGCGAACTTTCAATTTCACCGAAGCTAATGCCGTCGTCCATGATTTCCTTAAAGTGATGAAGTATCGATAAACACCCAATACTACTTCTTCAAACACGGTTCCAACCCAACCGCGAACTCGCGACCATCAACGCCTAACAGTTTCACTAAATCCCAATCAGGAATCCCCACGTCTTTAAGCGACCTATCCGTCAATTGCGATCCTGGAACAATTTCAGATATCATCTCAGGACGCATCGTATCGCCGCAAACACAAGCTGATTCTTTCTGCCGTACTTGCATCGCAGGTCGTCCAACGTCGACACCGTTTCCGCAAGCATTGCAATCAAATCGCATCACAAAGTCTCGATCCAAAGCAAGCGTTGCGATAGCACCCGCTCGATTTTCTGCAAAAGAGAACAATTCACCCACGGTCGCATCATGATTCAAAGATGATTGAAATATTTCGGTGTACGTTTCGTGGCTTAAGCAGTCTTCACGCCTGGGAAGCTGACTCTTATAAAATTGATTCGCTAGACCATTGAACACCAACGCCGTTCCCATATCAGTGGGGATTTGATGTAACAACTTTAGCATCTCTTGAACTTGCAGCCCTCCAATCATCGACGCAATTGTCGGTGCGGTTGGCACACGTCCAGCCTGGATATCCTCTTGCTTCAACAAAGGACAACTGTATCGCAAACTAATCAATCGATAATCATTTTTGGTCATTGTGCATTCATAGCAGGAACCTTCAGGCGGCCCGTAGACTTTTACAACGCCATTAATCTCTTGGATGCCGCCGTCGATCCACGGCACACAGGCCTTCCAGCACATTCGATTGACCCACAGCCTAGCTTCACGATTATCAAGGCAGCCAATCACCACATCGATTGATTTCAGGAACCCCAACCCAATCGAAGTCATCACGTCATCTTCGATTGGCGTGATTGTCACGTCGGGATTCAACTCAGCCGCTCGCTCGGCCGCAACAAACGACTTGCTTTGCCCGCGATCGGAATCGCGAAAGAAAACACTACGACTTAGATTGGATGATTCAATCCTATCAAAATCAATAAGGAAGATATTCCCAATACCCAGCAAGGTCAGATTCTTAAGAACTTCGTTACCCAGTGCGCCAGCGCCGACCACCAAAATACGAGCGGAACCCAGCTTGTCCTGGTCCCACCAACTGATCAAACGAAGACGATCATATCGATCGTTATCACCGATGAACATTGTTTCTCGACTCACGGCGACACCTTCCAAAAAGCCCAAATCATTCCTTTAGCCTCGACCAAATCGTGGAGCACGATTCCCAGACGCTCATGCCTCTGGCAATCTCTGTTGATCGCCATTCAATCCCAAGCACCGCCAAACAGAAAAGGACAATTTGCTTTACAGGAACACAATTTCGGGCGGATCCTGATCATTGTTTTTCACATCCACAACATCGGAATTCATTGCATAAGTTTGCTCAATAGCGACGGTCGCTTCAGGAACCAATTCAACCCCGGACGCACCGTAGGTACTTGGCGTTGCTTGGAAGTGAATCGCTGGATCAGCTGCTGGTGGGCGATCATCACCGCCGCCTTGTGCAACCACTTGGTCACGCAAGGGCCGACTATCCAGCGGCAGGATAAATTGCCGCTGCCCCCGCGCCCACTCCGCAGCCAAACGGTTGTATGGACTGGTCGTGTCAAAGTTATTGTAGCGAATCATATCCCAAAGCATGATGCACAAATCATCTAGCTTTAAACTTGGTACCCAATTGGTACTGTAGCCACCCAAGCAGACTAAACCATTGGCGGAAATATTAGGATGAAAGATCGGGGTCAGCCAATGTAATTCTGGAATCAAGCGAGGATAATTGCTGCCCAAGCGAACCCGCACTTCATGTTCATAATGTTCGTAGGGGCCCTTGTTTGGATCCATCGCCAAACCATGTCCGCGAAATTTAAGCAGATAAGTCGACGGCGGATCCCCCGAACAACTTAAGTCCAAAATCGAACTTTCGCGACACAGTGATTTGACCGATTGGTAGTCAGCGGCCAACCTTCGGATTCGCGGCGAACTCATTTTTTTTTTACTGCTCTCTTTATCTCGCAATATTGGCAATGCCTCTGCTGCAACTTCCCCCAGTACGCAATCTCTGCACGCAAGGCCGTTTGCTTAAAGTCAAATCCAAGTCAATGAACTTTAGCACTGGTCGAGAATTAGCCCGCTACAATTTCGGGGTAAACAATCAGGTGATCTCCGTCCCGGACCCCTGATGCGACCAAGGTTTCACCTTCTCGCAGGCGTTTGCCACCTTCTTTGTGATCCAGGCTGTAAGACATTGGCTGCCCATCCGGGCCTAAGATCGGAAGACTAAGCTTCGTAATAATATTGGGCAATATTTTATCCACAGTCACCGTAACAGCGATGACAGCTTCTACACTCTTTGAACCGGTCTGATCCAAAATGATCACCCGAGTCCCCTTGGCTTGACTACCCTGACTCATTGTGTTCTCCCAAAACGCGGATTCATCTATTTTTGGACACCAGCCACCCAAAAATGTTTTCACAAGCCTGGCGACCTTAGATATCTCTCGCGTTTATGCAAATTCGATCCCAAGAATTGATGATTTAGTATTAGGTCGTAAGTTTGAACCTAGGTCTACCCATGGCCACTGCAACGTCCACGGCCCTAACCAGGCACGCTATCGCCAGCAAGCACCAGACGATGCCCAAAAGCAGGGCCATCATCCCAAATTAGCATCATATCCCGAGCAGCCCACGGAGGCCGGTCGATGCGTTTTAGAGCGTTCGCCAATCTATATTCTTTATTGGCAACAAATTAGCCGGTTTTCTGAAGACCAGGCGCCGCTGCAGTCGGAATAGTTTCGCCAACCCACGCTTCTGTCGACCGGCACTCAGTTTTGACTCAATGAAACCAAGGAACTTTGGCCTTAGCAGAGCAGGGTGGTAGAGTTGACGGTGCTTAGCAGGGATTTCGAGTTCGCTCCTAACGAATTTGCCGATTGTGCCACGACTAGGCCTCACCAGAGCAATGGATTTTTCACAACCTGTTAAAGATCCATGGAAATAAACCATCAACCCAAAAGCGTAGCCTAGATTTCTGAGTAAGCATGTTCACTCTCCGACCCGAGTGGTGAACTGCAGAAAATCAATACTCGCCGCAAGAAATCAGGGAAATCGCCATGGGCTTCATGGAACGTTTCTTCTCAAATCCGTTACCACCCGGATCAGAATTTACAAACCCGATGAACAGTTTCGCAACTCTCTCGAAAAACGAATTGGAAGCTCACTTGGATGTGAAGGCCTACGGTGATTTCGACTTGACCGAAGCCGTTCGCCCCGCTTTCGATCTGAAGATCGCTCCGACTCAAGGTTATCGTCATGATGTCTACATCGACGACGAAAATGAAAGTCGAGTGCCTGTGATTATGGCCGCGGCATCGCGACGCCAAGTCTTCTCGACTTTCATCCAGCTGATCGAAAAACTGGGGCCCGTTGTCGATGTTGTCTTGGAAACCAGCCACGACAGCGAAAGTGGCGAACATAAAGACCTCTATCGCGAACACATCGACATGCCGGTCTTGACCAGTCTACTCTGGGACTACGAAGACATGCTGTTGAATGATGGTTGCACCGGTATCGCGGTACTAAATTCAAGCCGACCGCAAGAGGTTCAATTTGACGAACACAAGCTACTGATCATGTACGGCAGTCCGCTTGAACAATTTGAATTCGTGCTGGAAAAGAATGGCATCAGTTGCCAAGAAGATATTCGTTTCATTTCCGAAGCCGAACACATCCATTCGTCGTCCGAAGACTATCGCCAATTGTTCGAAGAATTTCGCATGCGATTGGGAATGGACGAAGCACCTTAACGGCAAATACAAAGACAATTAGCAGAGGTCATCCAGAAAAGAAAACGAACGCATCGTTTCTCCTCAAAGGCTCGCTTGGTTTTCAAATCAAGCGAGCCTTTTTATCTGTCCCTTCTGCAAATCCGCGAACATAGAAAACCATCGCATTCCCCATGCCGATCGTTTCCCGCCCCGAAGCCGCTGCCTGGTGCCAACAACGTAAGCCGTTGCGACTAAACTTCCTTGAACTCCAATTCGTAAACATCCAACACGCCGAACTTATGGTCGGCATCTTCCGATTGATTGATCGCGCCAGCCAGGTACAAAGTGTTGCCGTCAGCAGAAAACACCGCTTTTGTGACTCGCGAACCAGACTTAATCGAATGCAATAGGTTGCCCGATTCCAAGTCAAATATCCCAGTACTCCACGCGCCGCCACGCAGTCGGCCAGCCATTACAAAGTATTGCCCGGACGGATGAAGGCACAAAGTCTCCATCAAGCCTTCACCCACCTGCTCATCTTTCGAGGCAGATATTCGTGGGGGCGATTCTCTTTGCCAATCAAAAAGTTGCCAACGTTGTTTGCCATTTCCAGCCATGGGATCAGCCATCGGTCCCATCCCGGCCACCAAAATGCGGCTACCGTCTTTGGTGAACGCGATCGCATAAACCCCACCAATTTGGCAGTGACTCTTAATCGTGCCAAAGGCCGTGAAATCCGGAGTATTCCAAGACGCGACTTTTTCACCCGCAACTTCCCAGACAGCAACATCACCCATCAAGTTCCCCGCAGAAACGTACTTTCCATCGTGACTAAGTGCCACCGCCTGAACCGGAGGTCCGTGCTGAAATTCCGCAACTAATTCTCCCGTACTCGCCTGGAAAACCTTTACTGACCCACCATCCATCGGTTTCGGGTTGTATTGATAATTGCCCGCCAAATACTGCCCAGTCGAGGTTGCCACTAACGTTTTCTCCAAACCAGGCTCCGTCGTCCTGGCAAGGTCCCAGGACCAAAACTTATGAGCTTGGACACTTCGAACAACTTGTTTGGCTTGCAAATCAAACCACTGCAAGGTCCCGTCGTAACCGCCCGAAACCAGTAATCCAGGATCAGAAAAATAAACGACACCCGAGGCATAACTGGTGTGACTGTACAGCAAATCGAATTCACCGTTACCCAAATCTAATTGGTAAACGCCGTCGATACACGCCAAGAAGATCCGCTTTTGATCCTCGGGTACATCACACCCTAATACCGCCGTTGGTAGATGATGGCGTTTGAGAAGTTTACTTTCTAATTCCATTACTGCCGCCATGATAAGATTCCCGACTTCATGAGTTAAAAAAGTGATAACGCGTCCAAATCTAACCAGCAAAAAAGCGGACCGCAACGCACTGCCCGAATTCCGCCGGGCGATCGCCTTGTGCAACTACAACAGAATTTCATGGATCGGTTCGGCTTGCTCTTCAACTCGATGAAAGGTCGGCAAACCCGGCAAGTCATACTCCACATTCGGGTCGATTCCCAAAGCTGCGAAAATAGTTGCAAACAATCGGGCTTGATCGATCGGATTGTCCTTAACCTTAATCCCTTCATCATCGGTTGCGCCATAAACAACCCCCTTCTTGATCCCACAACCGGCCAATGCCATCGACCAAGCGGTGGGGTAGTGATCGCGACCACGCGCATCATTCAACCAAGGCGTCCTACCAAATTCGCCCATCATCACGACCAAGGTACTGTCCAAAAGCCCACTTTCCTCAAGATCATTGATCAAGTGGAAAATCACTTGATCTAATTCAGGAACCAACATCTGGTGAATTTCGTGGTTAAAGACGTGACAGTCCCAAGGCATTCCGTTGGCAACCATCACACTTGGGCAACCGTTTTCGATCAAGTGTCGCGCCTGCAGAACGTGCATCCCAAAGGCGCCTGGACCATAACGCTCTTTATCCTTCTTGGGCAGTTTCTCCATATCGAACAGCGGCGCACAACTCATCAACCCTTTCACTCTGGCAAACGCGGCATTATACGAGGCCGCCGCTTCGCTCTTGCGATCGTTCTCGAATTTCTTGCTCAAGAACTGACGCAATGATTCTCGATCACTATGATCAACACCGGAAATCCCCTCAGGCATCTGAATGTTTGGAATTCCGTAATCACCGCCCGCACGGACCGGACCGTATTGGGCACCTAACCAGCCAGCCCAGTTGCCCGCTTTAAACGATTTAAATTCATTACCCTCTGGGCAAGGATCCAACAGCACAAACTGAGGCACGGGCGAATCCAACTGCCCTAACTGCTGAGCCAAGACCGATCCCAGCACCGGTCGCTCGAATGGAGGCCGCGGCTTGTGCCCCCGAGTCAACATGTCGATCGCTTGAAAATGCTCGGATGGTTCAGTACTCATCGATCGAATAATCGACATTTTGTCCAAGATGGTTGCGCATTTGGGCATCAATTCACTGACATGAACGCCGGGCAAGCAAGTGGATATGCTTCCAAAAGGACCACTGGTGCGTTTGCCAGGCTTGGGATCCCAAGTTTCAAACTGACTGGGTGCGCCGCACAACCAAAGCACAATACATCGCTTCTGCTGCTGGTTGACTTGCTGGGCAAATGCTGGAATCGAAAACAGACCACTGAAACTCATCGCTGACGCAGCGGCGCCTGCCATCGTGCCTTCCAAGAACAGACGACGGTGCAACCGGTGGTCCGGACTGCCGCAATTTTTTTTCGATCCGCCCGCGGTCTCGCTATTCATTTTCAATGCCATTCAAGCAAAACGTTTAGTGGTTAAAACGAAATTCAGCCGAGGTGACCATCGCCCATAACACCTGAGCCATGGCTTCCTGAGGCCTGTCCGAACGCTGCTGCAGGTACGCTAGAACCTGATCTCTTTCCACATCATCCGGGCTTCGACTATAGATCCGTTGGTACAGCAGGTTGACTTGCGTCCACAAATCTCCCTCAACCGGCAGCGCCTTTGCCGCTTCCTGAATCAATTGATTCACGGCCGGATAGTTGGACAACGAAAGCGTCTGCTTTAAAGTGGTAAGATTATTCTCGGACACAATGTCGGGGAACAAACGACGAAGTTCACCCGCGACCGGCCGCAATTTCTCTGAATCTAACCCCAACGCAACACCGAACGAAGCCAAAGTCGCCTCGGCTGATACCGGCTTGACCAATCCGTATCCAAAATTCGCAGGATCGACAAGCGCGTCCCCTCGTTTGGAATCTAATTGATACGTCTGCGATCTCACAATGCTACGCACCAAACGTTGAACGTCATAGTCATTCTTACGAAAATCAACCGCCAACCATTCCAATAATTCAGGGTGACTAGGCAGATAGGTCGAATCCATTTTCTCGATTGGGTGGACCAGACCACGGCCCAGCAACATCCCCCAAACTCGATTCACCATCGCTCGAGCCAACATCGGGTGACCTGCCAAAATCTCATTGACAAACTTTTCACGTCTTGAAAATTTTGGAATCTTATAGTCACCTTCAATCACTGCATAAAGTTCGTTCTTATCTTCAACCTTCGCTGGGTCTTCCGGTCGAGTCTCGGCCACAACTTCCCGCTGCAAGAAGGTCAAGATCGATGCATCCGTCGTGCCCGTCAAAGCGTTTGCATAATCGTCGAAACCGCCAATCGCCGACTCCGCAATCGCCATTTTGTCACCATTTTTGGCATTTTTGCTCCGTTTGAAAAAGGACACCAAGCCCCAGTAGTGAGCCTGCTTAATTTCATCGGCCAAAGGATGATCGTGACATTGAGCACATGCGATATCGACGCCAAAAAAGCCCTTCGAAATCGATTCAGCGATCGCTTGATGATTGTCGTTTCGCTGGTACAAAAACCACAAGTGTCCGCCGTTTTCAGCACCTTCGCGGGCAAGTAACACTTCGGCTGCAAATTGATCCCAGGGCCGATTCTCTTTGAACGTTTTCCGCAAATACTCCATCCACGCTTGCCGCCCCTCTTCATTTCCGCCAACACGACCAATCAACATCACATCAAACGAGTCAGCCATCCTTGCTGCAAATTCTGATGATGCGATTAACTGATCCATCAATTGCAATCGTTTTTGTGAACGATGATCGTTCGTGAATTCTTCAGTTTCCTGAACCGTAGGAATACGTCCTGTCAAATCTAAATAGATACGCCGAACAAATGTTGCGTCATCACAAACCTCCGTCGCTTGGACCTCGGCATTGGCATACCCATGCTGGACCAACAAATCAATCACCAACGTCGGATCAATGCCTGCGGGCGGCATCCATCTTCCTGAAGCATTGCCTGAAGCATTGCCTGAAGCATTGCCTGAAGCATTGCCTGACAGCGAACTTATATCAGAATCACTTTGCCCGCTGGCGATGTCGCTATCTGCCAACCCTGCGACCGCCTGTCCAGCATTCGTCTGAGTCTCAGGTGCTGTCGGAAAAGAAGCAATCCATTGAGAAAGCGTCGAAATCTGTGGCTCGGTCAATTGGGTTTTTCCAGGCGGCATATGGGGAACACCACCCACTTTGACTAATTCGATCAGGCGACTACGCTCGGCATTCCCCAATTCAACCACGGGCCCCTTACGACCTCCTTTAAGGATTGACTGAGTTGTTCTTAAATCTAATTTCCCATTTTGTTTCTTCTCACCGTGACATTCCAAGCAGTGCTCACCCAAAATGGTCATCGCTTGCTCTGACAACGAATCCGGCGACACTACACCACCTTCGTGCGCAGCGTCCGCAGGTTCAGCCTGAACCCCCAAACTATCCGAAGCAGTGAACAACACAAACCCAAACAGCAGGCAGGTCCAAATCTCAATTCTGTGTCGCATAACGTTTAATTTCCAAGGCCCCCTCAATACGGCAGAGAATCGCCGTGGGGCAGGATTTTGGGGCAGGATTTTGGGGCAGGTGGGTGGGCATAACCGCAATGGCACACAGCAAGAATTTCACCCGTGTGAGCCGCAGGCCGTTTGAAATACAATTGCAAGTCAACCAATGATTCGACTAAACAGCCAGGTGACCGGACGCCCTACGATTTCAATTCACCGATCGCGGTGACCGAACAATCCCTCGAACGTCTGGGACAACCCAATATCGAATCCGAACTAAGGCGAGTTCATTATGACCAGACTGCACTGGCAAAGCAACGCGGAACATGCGTTAACCCTCCGGGAATTTCGCTCTATTACGCACTCAATATCGCATTTCCTCGGCTTAACCAACCTACTGAGGACCTAAAAATTCAGTGACGCTGTTGACTTGGGACAACAACGATTGGTACCACTGGGTAACCAACTGAGTGTAATTGGGGAATTTCACTGACCCCCACACGATCGACAATGTACGTACAGTTGATGCACTGGTCTTGGTTCGATGTGAATCTTTGACGGCGTTTGCGCACGGTCCCGCCAGGTCGAACAGGCACAATAAGCCTCCGATGTCGATCGTTTGCCCCGACTGATTAAAAACGTAACTTTCACCGCTCTTGGCAATTTCCACTCGAGCCAACTCAACCCCATCGGCCGCCTCCAATTCCATAAGGTCCAAGTCCACTACGCTAATCGGCAGACCGCTGTGCAACGACACAATATTGCAGGCGTCCACCGCCACATTGATCAACCCTAAATGATTGTCATTGGCGGCTTTAATCAGATATTCAGACGCTGGCTTGCTACGCCCCGTCGGCTTGAAGCCACCGAAACGCAATAGATCTCGCACTTCCTTTCGATGCAAATCCGTCGCCTGCATTTTCTCGCCTAGGTAATTCAGGGACAGCATTGATGCCCACGCCTGGGGGACAACGACCTGGCCAAGTCCCGCTTCGAACGTGGTTACAAAAGCCGACAAATCTAATAGCGGATGAGTCATCACTTGCAAACGCATGGCACTTTACCAATCTTTCTGACCGAATCGCAACGCAAAAAAAAGCCACCAAGAGCCCACGAAATAATCCGTAACTCTTGGCGGCTTCAAATGAACGACCACACCGAAATTTGGAACCCCACACTTAATACCCGATTCTGCTGCAAGCACCAAGTTGAAGTCGCGAATCCTCTAACGGTCAAACTTATCCCAGACGATAATTTCCCCGCCTGCCGGAGTCAACAATGCCCGAAATTCGTCAGGTGTAAATTTCCCAGCGCCGATCCACTGGACGCTGCCGTCATAAAACACAGCACCGACCGGTTGTTCGGGCTTCAATGCCAGATAGACTTTAACCGCTTCTTCCAAACTTAAATCCTTAGGCTCGGTCCAAGTCACCTTGCTTGGTGAAACCAACAGGGCAATGGTGTTGAACATACCGTCGGTGATATCGCCAAAACTGTTCACTTCCGACTTGACCCATTGGATACCTGTCTTCGCGTCTTCGCCAAATAACGGCACAACGATTTCTGACAACGGCTTATTCTGCTGACTGTTCCAAGCTTCTTCCAAATTAAACTGTTCAGCCAGGCTTTCTTGATCAAGGAACGGAAGCACTCGAACGCGCCAGCTTAGATCCGCACTCTGGTTGTTCGCCGCATTGAAAGGAAGTTTTTTGTTCGTGTCGTGATAATTGTGCATCGATAGCCCAACTCGCTTCAAGTCATTCGTCGCCTTGGACATTTGCACCGCCGCCGCTCGCGTGGCAGCAATCACTTTATCCAAACCTTCGGGTTTCACTACAAACATTGATACCGTTTTGCCTTCAACCTTGGGCTTCATTGAATTCAAAATTTTTCCCACCAGAGCAACGCTTGGGTCATCTTGTGGTGCACTCATCAAGCCCATTTTGCCCATGCCAATCAGCCCCTGCAGCGTCTCCTGCAACATCTCAGCCTCTTCCGAAGATGGGCTTTCAATCGTTAGCGACATGATTTGATCGGCGTCCAAGTCGGCCGACATTTGCATCAAACTGATTTGGGAAGGAATCGCAAAGAAAGGCAATACCATCGGCGGAGCCCCCTGCTTGGCCATTTCAATCCCTTCGTCAATCAGCCCGCGGGCCGAATCGAAATCCATCGCAACCATCGCGGACCCAGAAGTCCATTTACCAATCGTGGTCTGCAGTTTCGCAGTGACGTTCTTAAAATTCTTTTCGTCGAATTGATACGCAGTCGTTCCCAACGTAAACGTATTCGTTCCTGAAAATGCCACGTACAGATTCGTTTCACCAACGCTGGGCGAATAATAGGTAACACCGCCTTCCTCACGGATTTCAGAATTACGCGTCAACTCGTCTTTCATCTCCGCCAAGTCATAATCTGCTGGAAAACTAGCTTGGATGAAAAAATCTGCGGGTGACCAAAGCGATTGCCTGGCTTCCAGGAAAGACGCTAAGCCCTCCGGCAGACTCACCACACCCTTGACCGATTCGGCATCAAAAAACACTCGAACCATCGAAGGAAACTCGCCCTTCAGGCCATCAGCAAGATTTAATGCTTGCGCTAATTCCGACTCTAGCAACTGCTGGGGCTTGAACTCAAACGCGATGGCCGCCTTCTTGGGCATCTCCTGAATAGCAAAGCTAAGTCCAGCATTCACTACAAACAAAAAAATAAACGCAGCCATTGCGACCGCACGAGATAGTTGACGCATCGAAATTCCCGTTTCCAAAAGAGCGTTCTTGCCGGGTTGTGAATAAAGAACTCACACCGTTTGCCGGCAAGACTATGTTCCATTCCGCTGTCGATTAATGCCAGCCAGACGGAAGTGCATGGGAATCGAACCCACCGACCGTGCGTTGTCACACCGCCCTACGATTTTGAAGACCGCGGGCCTCACCAGAGAACCTTGCACTTCCAGGTCACTTGTCAAAAAATCATTCTAGCAAATCCACGAGACGAAAACCTAGCCAACCACCAATTATTAATCGCACCCAGCAATGGGCGACGCGATTCGGTACGAATCGTAAAAAATGGACTCGTCATCGCTGAACCATTCGGCCAACTCGACTCAGTTTCCCCCACCTAAACCCAAACGACTCAAACACATGGCGATTTACACATATGCGATACGCTCTAAAACGGAAACCAGCGAACGTATACAAATGTCCACATAAATACGCACAGGTCATCCGATCCTACGTCGTCGGCTAGGTTGCCTAACTCAATCATGCGGGGCGATCAAACCCTTACCCACTCATGGAAAACCCAGTTTCCCAACCGGCCGTTGAACCTACGCCGCCCACCGGCGACACCCATTGAACGCACTTCAGTTAGTGAACGCAAATCCACCCTCGGAATCCCGGTGACCTCTCTGGCTTGGAAGCAAACGCATTGGCAGTGAATTTTCTCGATCCCGCCAGATCGCCCAAACAACTAGATCTGCGATCGGATCTGAATCGGGCGGCTGCCGTCTTCAAGTTTTACATGCCCTATGATGAAACCGATCACATACTCAACATCGCGTTGAATTTGATGACCGGTGGAACTTGTCTGGAACACTTGGAAAATCGTCGAACCGACGAAGCTTATCTCAATACT
>JBDNHU010000348.1:0-16071 GCA_041688615.1 Mariniblastus sp.
CACCGTTCGTTCCTGCACCGTTCGTTCCTGCACCGTTCGTTCCTGCACCGTTCGTTCCTGCACCGTGCGATTCTCCTACGTTCAATTTTCCTGCGTGCGATGTGCTTCTGTGTATGCGAGGTGCGGACCCGGGTTTGGAAGATACATTAAGGTCGCATCTTAATCAGACCTACCCCCATTATTGTTTGCATTTCATTCTGGATTCGCCCAAAGACCCGGCCTTCTCAATCGTTCAGAAACTATCAAAGGTTCACGAAGATCGAATCCAGATTCACTGGATTGACACGGCGCCTGACACCGCCAGCTTGAAATGCCTTGGATTGGCTCAAGTCACTGAAAAACTTCTCGCTAGTCAATCGCCACCCAAGTACTTTGCATTCGCTGATAGTGACGGAATTGTGTCTCGGGATTGGTTAAGTCGTTTGCTACAGCCGATTCAAGATGATTCCCAAGATGTCGTCTGTGCCACCACAGGGAACCGTTGGTATCAGGTGGATTCGGGACAATCTGCCGACAAAGTGAACAAGAGTCCGACTTCACCCTCAAAACAAAGATGGGTTCATTTCGCGACCCAGCTAGGCACGGAAATCCGACAACTGTGGAATCTAGGCTCGCTACCACAAATGCATTTGTACCGAATCGCATGGGGCGGCAGTTGGGCAATTTCAGCTGCTCACTTACAGACTTGCGGTTTAATTGCTTCCTGGAAAAATTCTCTTTTTGAAGATACGATGATTCAGGGGCACCTTCACAAGATTCGCAAACGAATCCAAACCGTGCCAGGCCTGTACGTTATCAGTCGTGATCGAGTCGAACTGCCCGCAGCCAGGCGATGGATCAGTCGCCAACTACTCGATCTTCGCCTTTATCATTCGGCTTTCCCAGCGGTTTTATTCCATGCCACCAGCACCTTTTCGCTGAATTTATTAGCGTTGACCTTAATAACAATCGCGGGTATTTCCCAAGACTGGCAGAAGATCGGCTTGCTACTGTTTGCGATGAGTGTTTACCAAACCGCTTACTTATGGATGTGGAATGCGATCGTTTCAACAGCCAACTATTGCATCGATCAACTAGAATTCAACGTCAATGATTCACGCGAAATCGATATCAAAGGTTCGATCCAACGATCCGTAGGTGACCCACCAAGTACCCAACGGGCAGCCGCTGTTCCCTATTACGCCTTCAAATTGATCGCCCTTACGGTAACACAACTCACCTATCCGTTGGCTGCGACATTGGCGTGCTTTCAAAAGCAAGTTCATTGGCGAGGCATCAACTACCGGATCAAAGGTTCAGGAAAGATTCAAAGGCAAGACTACCAACCGTACCAGCCTATGGTCGATCGTGATTCAGACCTGCAACTTTAGGATTCTCTTTGGGTTGCGTATTCACCCGACACACCACACAAATCGCTGCGGCTTTGCTTACCCGCCAAAACCCACTCTCAGAGTACAACCTTATGTTTGCCCAAAAAGCGTCCATTAGCTTAATTGCGTTCGCCATGATCTTCTTCACGTTAGGTTGGGCACGTAAGACTGCCATGGCACAAGAATCTGCAGAACGGCTAGCTCCTTGGGTTGTTGTCTTGGGAATCGCGCAAGACGCCGGCTACCCTCAGGCTGGATGTAAGCAAGCGTGTTGTGAAGTAGCGTGGCAACATCCTGAGCGGGCTAAATGGGCGGTATCCCTGGCAATTGTGGATCCCGCAACTAACCAGAGATGGCTGGTCGAATGCACACCGGATTTCAAGTATCAGCTACATGCGTTGGACCAGATCGCGCCGCCAGAGTCAGGCTTGGGCATCGACGGAATCTTTCTTACTCACGCACATATTGGTCATTATGCGGGGCTAGTGAATCTGGGACGCGAAGTGATCGGAGCTAACGAAATCCCCGTTCATGTGATGCCTAGACTTGGTGAATTCCTACAAACATCTGGCCCTTGGAATCAATTGATTGCACTGAATAACATTTCGCTGCAGCCTTTGAAAAACGGCAAAGCGACTCAATTAAACGATCGATTGACCCTTACACCGTTACAAGTTCCGCATCGTGGCGAATATTCGGAAACTGTGGCGTTTCGAATCCAAGGCCCCAAACATTCACTGCTTTTCCTACCCGACATCGACAAGTGGGAACGGTGGGAAAAGCGAATCGAAGACGAAATCGCTTTGGTGGATTTTGCCTTGATCGATTCAACGTTCTTTGATGGCCAGGAACTACCTGGACGCGACATGACTAAAATTCCACACCCGTTTGTGTTCCAAACACTCGAACGATTTGATTCGTTGCCTGCAAGCGAAAAAAGCAAGATCCATCTCCTGCACTTCAATCACTCTAACCCGCTATTGGACGAAAAATCTCAGGCAACCCAGCGAGTGGAACTGGGTGGATTGAAAATTGCGAAACAGTTGCAGACAATTCCCTTGTAAGACGGCCCAGCCTTTATGTAATCCAGCCCGGTTTGCATGACTCAAATGCTGGATAATTTTTGCTTCGTGTGGCGAAGACATTTTCCGCTGCTTCGCGTAGCTCCACTTTCCAATCACGAAAATTCTGCAAGGCATTTTCGGCTTTCACTTTCGCCAAATCACCGAAACGACCTCGACATGTTCGCTCGCCTACTGCCCTATCTAAAGTTGATTCGATTTTCTAATACTCCCACAGCAATTGCGGACATCCTGGCTGGATTCCTCTTGGCCACAGGCAGTTTGTCGCCCTCCTTCGCATTGGTGTGCCTGGTCCTGGCCAGCTGCTGCTTCTATTCGTGGGGCATGGTGCTTAACGATCTATTGGATTACGACGAAGACTTGGCCGCACGCAGCACTCGCCCGCTGCCCAGTGGCCAGATCGCGTTGCCGACGGCGCGAGTGATTTGTGGGACGCTAGTGATCTTTGGATTCTTATTGACCGCGTTAGCCAGTACACCAATGACTAATGGTGCTCCTTCGATCCAGTGGCTTCCACTGGGCATTGCCACTTGTCTTGCGATGTGTATTTGGATGTACGACGGCCCTTTGAAAACAACCCACGCGGCGCCGTTCTTGATGGGCGGATGCCGCGGTTTGAACATTCTGTTGGGTGCCAGTCTTCCCGCCTTGGTGGGTAGCAGCGACGCGCCTTGGCTACCGTGGTGGCCCAATGATGTCTTGGTGTCGGCCTTGGCGATGGGGTGCTATGTGGCGGGCATCACTTGGTATGCCCGGACCGAAGAGCAGGGCGGGATTTTATGGCAATTACTGCTGGGTACGTTATTGATGCTTGCTGGCATGCTATTGATCGCATTTGGATTAGCGATGCTGCCCGATCGCCTGAGCCTTCGCTTGCCACTGATTCAGGCGTCCGGTACACAAGACATCATGTGGCCTTTGGCAATTGGATTGATTAGTTTTAGCGTGATCCGCAAAGCCATCGTTGGCATTCAATACCAAACCGCGGGTAAGATCAAGGCTGCCGTGATTGGAGCATTGGGGAGTATCTTATTTTTCGATGCGGCGATCTGCCTGTATGCGAATCCCAAAATGTGGCCTGCGGCCGTAGGCGTTGTCGGACTCATATTGCCGATTCGATTACTGCGAAAAGCGATTCCTCCCACTTAGTCAATCACGTTTCTGGCAATGGCAATGGGTATCACTTACAATCACGCCGCTGCCCTGCTAGGGTGAAGCATTCGCAAACCGTACCCAGATATTTTGAACCGGTATTTTGAACCGGTATTTCGTGCTGGTATTTCGTGCTGGTATTTCGTGCTGGTATTTCGTGTCGATAGGTTGAACAGACTGACCTGTGTGCCGGGTTAGCATTGCAAACTTTTTGGCAAGCCGTCCGACGGATGGCGATTTTTTTTTTTCAAACACTGACTTCAAGACTAATTGCTTGCCAATCAAGAGACTGAGATTTCATGAGACTTGGCTACAACACTAATGGTTTGGCGCATCACGACTGTTTGACGGCGATTGATGTCGTCGGCCAAATTGGCTATCAAAGCGTCGCATTGACCATTGATCATCATTGCTGCAATCCTTTTAGCGACCAAGGGCGAATCCAGATCCAGCAAATCAAAAGTCGCCTGGCCCAGTATCAATTGCACAACGTGATTGAAACCGGAGCACGATTTCTATTGGATCCGATGCACAAACATCGACCCACGCTGTTGTCGTCCCAAGCCCAGCAACGGCAACAACGAATCGATTTCCTGAAATATGCGATCGACACCGCCGCCGAACTGCAAAGCGATTGCGTTTCGCTTTGGTCGGGTGCTTGCGATTCGCAAATCGATACTCAGGCCGGCCTAGAACGCTTGGCCCAAAGCCTAACACCAGTTCTGGACCATGCTGCCCAGTGCAATGTGGTTGTCGGATTTGAACCAGAACCTGGCATGTTTATCGACTCCATGAGTAGCTTCTTTCGCTTACTGCAGTGGGTTGATCATCCGAAATTGCAGCTGACATTGGACCTTGGGCACTTGTTTTGCCAAGGTGAAATCCCCATGGTGCCCCACATTCAGAAGTGGGCCGATCGGATCGTGAACATCCACATCGAAGACATGAAAGGTAGACAACACGTGCACCTGATGTTTGGTGAAGGTGAGATCGATTTTCGCCCAATTATGCAGGCATTGGTCGACATCGATTACCGATTCGGAGTTCACGTTGAACTGTCACGTCATTCACACGAAGGCCCGGCTGTTGCCCAGCGTTCGTTGCAATTCTTAGCAGAACTGTTGGAACAGGTTCGTCAACGCGACCAATCACTGTAAGCCGCGTGCTTCTAAATCTATCCTTACTCAGCAAATTATCGGATCCCCCAACGGTGGATACCTTTCAAGTGATCAAAGAACGTCGGTCTATCAAGCACTACGATCCGTCGTTTAAGATACCAGTCCAGGATCAAGAAGAACTACTTCAATTGGCCCGGCAGACACCCACTTCGTTTTAACATCCAAAACTATCGAATCGTTATGCTTAATGATCCTCAATTGCGTAAGGATGTCCGAGCGGTGGCCAATGGAACGCCGTGAAGCACGCGAAATTTTTCCGCTGCGGTCACGGTTTGGGCTTTCCGACTAAGAACCACGAATGCATTGAAGCGGTTGGGGAGCGCGGTCGGCGTTCGCCCTAATCCGTGGCTCATTTTCGCGCCTCGCAATTTTTGGCCACGGATGCACAATGATTTTCACGGATATACGCTGTCGCCGTTTGATGCATCCACCCTTTGCGTGTAGTGGGTGTCTTTCGTGGTTCAAACCTGGCGCTGGGTGCGCGGTCGGCTTGCCTGTCGGTCGGGTTGGCGACGGTTCCCGTAGTTCAAGAGGCGCCCAACATGACTTTTACGTAAAGTCGCGACTGTTGTTGGTGGAGAGTCTTTGGGTGGGCAAAGATCAATCGTTTCGGTCACTTTCCCTCTTCTGCAAATCCGCGATCCCCTTCGCTGCTTGGCGACGAGCGTTGCTGTTGGTAGCATGCTGGGCAGTTCAATGTCGTTCTCTTGGGTAGAGTTGGGCGACGTAAAAAACTCGCGTTCAGCTATACCGATCACAGGCTTGGCAGAACACAGGCTTGGCAGATCACAGGCTTGGCAGAACTTTGGGCCAAAAATTTCGAATGCCATCAGCCTAGTGCAACCAGCCGAACATTATGCGTAATTAGCTGTAATGAAAAAACGCGATCTTATTTCCGTCAAATAGCGCTTACTACCAAGGATAACTTCCATCAGACGAAGTGATCGATGACCATTCAAACCGACAAAGCGAAACTAAGGCAACTGGCCACTCAGAAACGAAATCAGGTCAGCAACCGGCTTGGGCAAAGCCAATTGATCCTTGAGCGTTTCTTTGAACACTTCCAACCACAGGCAGCACAGAATGTTTGCTGTTATGTTGACAAAGAACCGGAAGTGGAAACTCAGGACTTCATCAAAAGTTGCTTAGCACAACGACATTGCTTGATCGTGGTTCCCTATTGCGATGGCGATCACTTAAGATTGGTACGCTTAACCGATTGGCAACAACTGGAACTCATGCGATACGGCTTGCTGGAACCAAAAGCGAATTTTCGCACGCCTGAACAATGGGTCGATCCGACGATCATCAACTATTTCCTTGTGCCTGGTTTGGCATTCGACACTCAAGGTAACCGTTTAGGGTATGGCAAAGGCTATTACGATGGTCTGCTTAAACACCGAAGCGTCGTTGGTCGGGCAATAGGGTTAGCCTTTGATTCACAGATTATTCCCAACGTGACAACCGATCCGAAATGGGATCAGCCAATGGACTACATTTTGACGCCACAACGTTTGGTGGATTGCAAAGTTGAAAACAGTTTAGGGAATCGGCCACGGACACACTAAAAAAAAAAATGTGCAAAAAAACCTGCCCGCAATCACAGGATCGCTGGCAGGTTTTAACTTTATTTCGCTTGGGACGCAAATCTAACCGATTCAGATTCGGCTTTTCTATGGGCCATCGACAAAGCAGCCTTTAGGTTCCATCTTGTCGGCCAAGTCGTAAAACGCATCTTCGTCGATCTTGCAGTGACTTAGATTCAGATACTTTAGATTCGTCAAACTTTCCAACTGCGGAATGTTCTTTTCACTAATATCGTTGGAACCAAGATGCAGCCAAGTTAGATTCGAAATCTTGGTCACAATCGGGATGACCTCATCGGTCACCAACGTTTTGTCCAAATTCAGCCAAGTCAGTTTTTCCAAAGAAGTCAGCGAACTCACCACGTCCTCGCCGACATCCGTGGACCAAAGATTCAGCTGTTCCAAATTGGTCAGTTTCGCCAATTCGGGACCGCAAGCGTTGGTGATACCTGGTGAACGGTTCTCACTAAGGTCAAGGATTCGCAAGTCCTTCATTCCGGCAAATGACTTGATCGCATCGTCCGTCAATTGGGTGTCGCGAACTCGCAAGTGAACCATGCCAGTGAGCCCCTCGAGTGACTTCAGACCTGCGTCCCCAATTCGGGTTCGAACCAAATACAATTCCTTCAAATTGGCCAGCTGTTCCAGGCTTGGCATACCCGCATCGGTGATTCTGGTATCGTTCAAACTAAGAACATTCATGTTAGCCATTTTGCCAATGTGTCCCAAACCGACATCGGTAATTTGCGGGCCCCATACTTTCAAGAAGGCCAAATTGGTACACTCCGAAAGGGCCTCTAGTCCGGCATCGGACACTCGGTTACAGTCGCTTAAGTCCAAGGCCTTGATCTTGGTATTTCCCCTTAGGAAAAACAAACCATCATCGCCAATTTTTGTTTGCCCACAACGGATCTGTTCCAGAGCGGGCATCTGCCCCAAGATTTCGAAGCTATCGTCCAGCACGTCGGCGCGGAACAGATCAAGGTACTTCAACTTCTTTAATGTCAACAGTTCCCGAACACCATCGATGTTAGTGGCGGTCTTGGGCAAGTCCAATCGTTCAATCGACGGGCACTTTGCAACCATCGCCAATGCTTCGGTTCCGACGTCGCCACCCGAGAACATCACCTGCTTGACCTGGGTAAAGCTTTGCAACATCACCAAATCTTCTGCCTGAAACCTTGCCGCGGATAGGTCAGCCACGATTACCATACCGTCCGAATCGTATTCCACTTTCCCGCCCAACGCGACAACTTTCTGGACGGCCGAAACTTCCGCTGCTTTGTTGGCAGCCATTGCCGCAGATTTCAATTCCTTCAATTCGGACTTTAGCTTGGCGTTCTGGCTGCTGATCGCGCCCAATCGCTGGTTCATCGCAGCCAACATGGCACGCTCTTGCCCAGAACCAGCATTGGCCACGCCCGATGGCTTGCTTTCAGCTAACTTCTCCTGAAGCTCCAATACTTTGGATCTCAATTGGTATTCTGAATCACTTGGACGGCAAGCGGTGAACGAGATGACGGTCGTCGTCGCTAAAGACAAACCTACAATCCACTTCGAGACTGACATTTATGAGAACCCTCTGAATCGGAAATTCCGGCAGGAATCAATGGCTGGATGGAAGAAACTACCGCAATGGGCAGTCTCCTTAAGGTTAATCACGTAAGAGATAACCCGCAAACGGGCATCTTTGTTTTACCGTAAAAGTTTACCTGATTGGCATCACCCTAAAGTACGAAACCTACCCCAAAAATCACCTGATTTCAGCTAGGCAATCGGTTCGATAAACTAAAAATTCCGGTTTTACCGAATCGTTCAGTTATGACAATCATATCGAAAGTTCGCGAATTTAACGCCAGGTAGGTTTCGCAATGTTCCAAACCCGACCAAATTCACTGCCGTTGTTTTGCCTTGTTTTTCCGTTATCGGTCTGCCTGGGTATGCTGCAAGCGGCAGAATCCAGGGGTGACGAACCGCCAATCCGACCGCGAACAGTCCCTTGGAACGCCTACCATAACCCCGAACAGTTTGTTCCCCAATCCGCTGGCGGATGCGAAAGTTGCCAACTCACTCCCTTACACACCCTAAACTTACATACCCTAAACTTGCCAGCCCGGGCGGGGCAACCTTACACGGACAAACGCTTAAATTGCGACGGACATTGCGACGGACATTGCGACGGACATTGCGACGGACATTGCGACGGACAGTGCGACGGACAGTGCGACGGACAGTGCGACGGCGGTGAAGGTTGCCAATGCGGTAAAAGTTGCCAAAAAATTGAACGACTGTTTGTCTTCGGACAAGCTTCCATCCACTGGCCTCGACCATTCTCCGCATTCTGGGACGAACGATTTCCGGGTCCATGTTGCGACCAGGTCGACCATTTCTCTGGCATGGCTTCACGTAAGTCTTGCGGTCATCTCTTCGATAAACTAGATCGGTTTGCCGACATCAAGCTCGGTCCGAACCTACGAAGAGACAGCGGTTACAGCGGCCGCGAATGCGATCCCTATGGAAAACTGGGCGCTTCGAAGTATCAAGCGAACTTTTCGACCCAAGCAAATACGACGGCACCTACGTTAGCACCGACGTTAGCACCGACGTTAGCACCGCAGGGCACTAACGATAACGTAGCGCCAGGTTTGTTAACCAAGCGAAACGCCAGCCCCGGAAACTCGCAACCCAGAAACGGCGTGCCCGATCGTCCGATTGCCAATGACTTGTGGACCGCTCAGCGACCAGGCCCCAAGCAAGTTTCCCCTGGATTAGAAAACGCGGCTACCACGATGCGCTACCCCGAATCCGGTAATCGTTTGATGCCTACCCGTTCTTCACAGCCAACCGCTGCATCTTACAGGACCGCTGTATCTTACAAGACCGCTGTATCTTACAAGGCCAAAGCGGGGCACTCAGCTTCGGACTACCGCAAACCGGCCGCGAATCAAACGTCACCTGAGCCCCAGTTGCCGACACCCGGAAATCATTTCGCCACGCCATCCGTCTTGAATTTTCCCGAAAATCGTTAAGGACTTACTAGGCTGCCCAAATCAACGGTTTTCATTACCCTGCCAGGGTGGTGTGATATTCGCTGCACTTTAACGTCAGACCAAGCAAAACCAGGCAGAACGAACCGTTCGTCGCGAAAGTTCCGATTAGAAGTTCTGAATTCGTTTTTGTGAAAATCTCGGAAAATGGATCGAAGGAAAAAAGTTACTCCCGATCGATAGCCGATCTTTAGTAATGACCGGGAGGGCGGGACAACAGGAAGTCCCGTTTCAGGATTAAGGTCACGGCATGACGATGGAACGACGTGCCGTGACCTTTTCTATGCGCTGACTCGATCCATTCAGCGAATTCTCTACCCTGATCGAAGCCCATGCGTTGATCCGATCGCTCAGCCTGTCCATTCCGCCTGTCCAAACCGCGTCGCCCCGCAGGGGATTGAAACGCGATTTGCGAACAGCCCAGACTTTTGGGTCAAGCGAGCCCTAGTGACCAAACCCTCACCGCTTGTCGGTTGGCGGATTTCTGCAGTTCCAGTCATTGAAACCATTGCTTGCGTTTACCGTGACCTTGGCTTTGGGTGACAGGTTCTTTTTCACGAAGGTCGCCCCTGTAAATCTACAAACTTCTACGACAATTTCATGAATTGACTACTTTACCGGGTCATTGGACCACAGCCCGATTGAATCCAATGGAATCTGGTGCCGGTTGACCGGCGGCCCCTCCACCTGGCCAAAACCGCCCCGTTTGAAAAACAACGTCTTGTGCTCTAATTACTGGCGAAGAATCAATTGCTACTCGGATCACTAATCCGATCTACCTAGTCAACCTTTTGTTAAAACGTGATGGAGCCGGTTTTGTCAGCTGCCCAAGTCGAACAACTTGAAATTCGCAGCAGCGGTAGCTTAGGCCCATGGTACGTTCGCTTCCCAAGTAGGGACGTGCCCAACGACACGGCCAGCATCGACGTTGCGGCGGTGCTGGAATGCTGGAGCCAACGTGAACACTGCCTGCTGTTAGAAAGCGTCAACCCAAGCAACTATGGCGAACTGGGCCAGGAAAGTGGACAGCCCGTTGAGCATGAAACGGCCAGATACAGTTTCCTTATGGCCGACCCGGTTCACTGGTTTGCCACCGGCAACGCACTTTTAAGCGATTGGGTCCAACTGGGTGAAACGGTTCGGCGGTTCCATACCGATGCGTGGCCCCAAGACTTGCCGCCCTTTATTGGCGGTGCAGCGGGCTTGCTGTCCTACGACTGGTGCCGTGCACTTGAGAAGATCGCCGCACCCAAACGGGACGACTTCCAGGTACCCAAGTTGGCCATTGGAGTTTATGACTACGTCATTGCCTGGGATCACTTGAAGAATCATGTCTACGTGATAGCCAACGGATTTCCTCATCTTGATCCCGACGCCAGAAAGACGAACGCTTGCCAACGTATCAGTGAAGTGTTCAATTCACTGGTAACGATTTTAACTGGTTCCCAATCGCAAAATCCGCCTCAGGCAACGCATGCTTCGCGTCCCTCTCATTACATGTCAACGCACTTAGACCTAAGAAACTACTACAAAGTGCGTGCACCCGAACTAGACAAGCACTTCCCCAGCTTGACGCAAGTGTTAACCGGGTCCGAATTCGACCAATACTTGCGATCGTTGCTGCAAGCCAAACGATACTTACAGGCAGGTGACATCTTTCAAGTCAATTTAGCCCAGCAACTTCTAACACAGCTGCACAGTTCTCCGCTTCAGCTGTACCTGCGGATGCGTCAAGTGAATGCCGCTCCGTTTGCAGCCTACTTTGATATGGGAAACCACCAACTGGTTAGTGCTTCACCCGAACGGTTAGTCAGCGTTCGAGGGCAAGCGGTACAAACGCGGCCGATTAAGGGAACTTGCCCCCTTACTGGCGACGGCCCAATTGACCACGCCGCCGCCCAAAGCCTGCTGGCCAGCGTCAAGGACTGTGCCGAAAACATTATGATCGTCGACCTTTTAAGGAACGACTTGTCCCGAATCTGTGAACCCGACAGCATTCAAGTTCCACACCTTTGTCGCTTGGAACCTTACCGATTTGTACAACACCTGACCAGCGTGGTAACTGGGCGATTGCCCTCAAATCAATCCGCTTGGGAACTGGTCCCGGCACTGTTCCCTGGGGGCTCGATATCAGGTGCTCCTAAAGTCCGAGCGATGGAAATCATCAATGAATTGGAACCGGTTGCCCGCGGGGCATACTGCGGCAGTCTGGGTTATATTGGGTTCCCCAACCAAGCTGGCCAATCCAATGCGGATTGGAACATCTTGATTCGCACGATCACCACATGCTCGGGCTGGTGTCAAATTCCTGTCGGTGGCGGCATTGTGCTGGGAAGTGATCCAGAATCCGAATTTAGAGAAACTTTTGTCAAAGCCCGCGGGCTCTTAGCTGCGTTTGACTAATCATATCGTTCCATGAACCAGCGAATCCAAACCACTGAACTTCGGCACGTACTACCTGCTTAATTTTATGCCACCCAATGAACACTCAATGTCCCACCGATCGCTAAACGCCATGATTTTGGTTATCGACAACTACGACAGCTTTGTACACAACCTAGCAAGGTACTTTCGCCTGCTGGGTTGCCAGGTTGAAGTGCGTCGAAACGACCAAATTACGCTGGATGAAATCCAAGACCGAATCGAAGCCAAAAAAATCCAGTTGATTGTCTTATCGCCTGGCCCCTGCACTCCCAATGAAGCGGGAATCTGCCTAAACTTAGTCCGCCAACTGCACCAACAGATTCCCATTTTGGGTGTTTGCCTTGGGCATCAAGTGATCGCTCAAGCCCTGGGAGGCCAAGTCGTTGAGTGGCACCAACCGATTCACGGTCAGGCGGATTTCATTCACCATGATCAACAACATGAATTTGAAGGTGTCGAAAACCCGTTCCCCGCCGCCCGCTACCATAGTTTAGTTGTCCAACCGGATGCGCTTCCACCTTGCCTGGAGGTGTCCGCATGGTTAAGCGACCAAACCATCATGGCAATTCGCCATAAGCAATTGCCAATAGTTGGATTCCAATTCCACCCCGAATCAATCCTGACCCAACCAGGATTACAATTACTGTTAGGCTTTCTTGAATTCGCGAAAATCCTGGTCGACCGGACATCCGTCGACCAACGATTGAGTGAGTGGACAACCCTGGGTATTGATCGCGAATTAACCTGCCCGTACCCATTGGGTGCAATGCCTAAGCCAAGTGATGCAACACAAGAAAGGCCTTAGACGACACAAACTTGCCTGAACTACAGCGTACTGGCGTGTTCGCCTGGGATGAATTTCCTGGCCCTGGAGCATCACCAGACAGATTTTCACAGATTTCGCACTCAATAAATGGAACCCGTAGTTTCCTGTGACCCTAACGAAATGCAATCCATGATCATTGAAACGATCATCACAACCATCGACCCGCAAGAGACGCTGAACATTGCGCCCATGGGACCGTCGTTTTCGGACAATTTCCCGTGGCATGATCCGATCGATCATTTCTTTGAATTACGTCCATTCGAACCTTCGACAACGCTGGACAATTTGCAAGCGACGGCTTGCGGTGTGATGAATATTACAGACGACGTCTTGCTAATCGCGAAGGCAGCTCTGAATGAACTAGCCACGTTAGAGGTTCCCGTCACCCCAACGCAAAAGATCCACGGTTGGCACTTAGCCCAAGCGTGTCGCTGTTATGAATTTACGACCAGCTCATTTCGCCAAGAAGGCAATCGCTGGATGGTCAATTGCAAAATTGTTAACGTGATCCAGCAGCGACCCATGCATGGGTTTAACCGAGCGATGTTTGCGGTGATTGAAGCCGCGATCCTGGCAACTAGAATCGATTGGTTACCCGAAGACGAAGTCCAACGACAACTTTCTGACTTACAAAGCCTGGTTGCAAAAACTGGCGGACCGCGTGAAAAAGAAGCCTGGGCGTTTGTTACCCAGTGGATTCAAAGTCGGACCCCACAGCAACCTTGATTCAAACAAAGAAAATTCTGCCCCGTTCCACTCATTCCTGTTCTGAACCAACCTCATGTCCACCCACCTGCTGCCTAAATACTGCGATCTTACGGTTTCCAGCGGCAGCCGTTTGCATTTTGGGCTTTATGCTTTTGAACCTCAGACAGTACCCAAATCTGACGCAGACCCCTATCGCCTGTCTGAAGCCTCATCGCATCTTCGTCGATACTTTGGTGGCCTTGGCTTGATGGTGCAGCAGCCGTCCACCGAAATTCGCCTAACTACCGCCAGGCACTTCTGCGTTGATGGAGATTCCACGGGTCGAATTGCGACCTTCGCCCAGCGTTGGTTCGATTTTATTCAGTTGCAAAATTCTTCAAGTGACCCTTTGCCCACCCCACAACATGGCTTGCCCAGCGTTAATCAATTGCCCGTTCGCATCCAAGTCTTGCAATCGCCGCCGCAGCACAACGGACTGGGGGCTGGCACCCAACAAGCGTTGACCGTGGGACACGCCTTGACCCAGTTTTTTCTAGACCAAACCCTGGACCCAATTGCGTTGGCCAGAAGTGTAGGACGAGGATTACGAAGTGCGGTTGGAACCTACGGATTTTTTCGAGGAGGATTGATTGTTGACCGAGGCAAATTAAGTCCGGGAACGCTTGGAGAATTGGATGGAAACTTTCCGGTACCTGAAGATTGGCGAATCCTGCTGATCACATCCCGCAGCGGCAGTTTGATGAGTGGTCAACGAGAGGTGGAAGCCTTCAAACAATTGCCCGCTATCCCGGTTCAGACGACACAACGCTTAATCGATTTAACCAAGCAGCGAATTGTTCCCGCAGTCTTAGCCAAAGACTTCCTGGCGTACTGTGACGCGATCTACGACTATGGCATCACAGCCGGACTTTGTTTTGAATCCATGCAAGGTGGCCCCTTCGCTACGCCCAGATCCCAGCAAATCGTCGACCGAATTCGCCAGCTTGGCTTTCAAGGAGTTGGCCAAAGTTCGTGGGGTCCCACACTTTTCTGCTTCGCCAAAGATTCGCAACAAGCAGATTGGCTTCAAGAGAAATTGACACCAATATTGAACGCGGACGACGAATTTCTTTCGATCACATCGGCAAGGAACTGCGGCGTCACATCTAGATCAACACCGCCTTGACCCTGGCACGAATCGAGACTTCGCATCCGCTTAATCGCAAGTACCTGAACTTCACAAACTTACACTTAAGTCGATCAATCCGCCACGCTCAATAAATTTTTGCGAAGCTACTTCCAAATCTCTAGTCCCAAGTGACCACAACATGCGGATGCTTTGCAAATGCCAAAAACATGAAATTTGCTGCGGCAGTTTGCATTCGCCCAACACAGTTGCCGCGGGTAGGCAAGCCTGCCCAACCCAATCTAAACTACAGTGTGTGGCCTAGCTTCCCGAAACTTAAGACTTGATAGCGCAGACTCCATCGCATGCGCTCCAAAAAGTTAACCACGCTCAAGAGAGCAACCGATACTTGTGACATTGCCAAAGTCAGCGATAATTCTCCCAGCCTTGAACTGGCTGCCAAGCATTGGTCGTTGAAGACCCAAGCGGTAAGGCGAAGCGTGGCCCGCGTTGATCAAAATCGACGCAGAAGCCACATTTCGGCTCACGCCCGCAGGTCACTCGTTTTTTTGCCAAAGACTCCAACGGGGCTGGCCTGATACAATGACCCGACCCAAGCTTGGGTGGACAAGAGTTTCAGGTTCCCCATCATCCAGTCCTAACCGTTTGCAGAAACCGCAATGATTCAATTAGGCGTAAACATCGATCACGTTGCCACGGTCCGGCAAGCTCGAAAAACAAATGAACCGGACCCGGTTTGGGCGGCCGTCGAGGCGGAATTGGGCGGTGCTGACCAGATCACGGTTCACCTGCGGGAAGACCGCCGTCACATTCAAGATCGCGACCTTCGAGTGCTGAAAGAAACCGTGACGATTCGTTTGAATTTGGAATGTTCCTTGCAACCAGAGATGTTAGCGATTGCCTGCCAGACGTTACCCGAACAAGTGTGTTTGGTCCCCGAAAAACGCGAAGAAATTACAACCGAAGGCGGACTGGATGTTGTTGGGCATTTTGCTGCCGTCTCAAAAGCGGTCCAACAACTTAAAGAATTGGGAATTGAAGTCAGTCTCTTTATCGACCCCGATGCCGCTCAGATCGAGGCCAGTCACAAGAGCGGCGCTCACGCAGTGGAACTGCACACCGGAGCGTACGCCAATGCCAAACCAAATGATGTCGCGAACCAGATTCAGCTTATCAAACAGGCTGGCATCCAGACTCGAAGCTTTGGCATGCGACTTAACGCCGGACACGGCTTAACCTATCGCAACGTGCTACCAATCGCCGCAATTCCCGATATGGAAGAATTGAATATCGGACATAGCATCATCTCGCGGGCACTCTTTAGCGGAATCAGGCAAGCCGTCGCGGACATGAAGATGTTGATTATTCGCGGTGCAACCCGTAGCGATAATTCATAGAATCAGCCCAAACGACAACCGCCGATAACTTCAACCCAGGCAAGTGAATTCAGCGCAAACACCCCATCAAGATAGACCCAATGTGGATCGGAAATCTCCAACGGAAAACTCTGGCGGACAGTGACGCAAGAGACAGTGACGCAAGAGACAGTGACGCAAGAGACAGTGACGCAAG
>JBDNHU010000349.1:0-7408 GCA_041688615.1 Mariniblastus sp.
CCCAGGAATTGCTGGCCCGCAGAATCCACTTGGGACTCAAGCGGTAATTGACTCGAGCGTTGATGGTTTGGCTGTTGATCGGTCCGTCGATCGTGCGGAATCCGATGTACACATCACCTGATTCGGGGCGATTGGCTGCCAGACCGACACTTGCGGTTTGCAGACCATCTTGGAAGGTATCAAAATATCCGTCCGATAGAAATGCTAGGCGGTCGCCGATGTGCCACCGGAAATCGTAATCGATCATTCCGAAATCTTCACCAAAGTTATCGCGATCGCTCTGGGGAAAATACTGCGCGGATAAGTCGAGTGTCACCCAGTCGATAATCCGTTCGCGGCCCGGGGTGCCTCGCTTGGTTTGCCAACGTTGGTTGACGCCGAATTTGAAAAGTGTCAGATCGTCGGCAATTTCATTTGCGGGTGACGACACGAAACCCTGAAGCCCTGAACGCAAGGCGAAGAATCGTTCGTCGAAGGCCACTGGCGTGTTGCCACCTGGCAAAATACCAAACGTGTCAAACGCGAATCGTCGGCGAAAGTGCTCTTGCGCATCATCATCAATCGCATCATACAACGGCAATTGATCCAAGTCCTTATTGGCGTCTGCATAAAGAAAATCAGTTTGGAAGGTTACCTTGTGGGCCAGTCCATTCAAGTTGAAAAGTTGGCTTTGTACGTTGGGGTCGACTCGCCACATCGGCAGACTGGTGCGAATCCCGGTCTGTCCATACAACCGAGTCAAATCGTCACCGGTCAGGTCTTCGCCCCAGTAGGTGGCATCGCCCAACGCGTAGGGCACAACTTTAAGTGCACCTAGTTGAAATGGAACTTCAAGCTCCTGTCGGGTGCCAATTCGCAAGCCTTCACGCTCGGCCTCCCATGCCAGTGGATCATACTTGGCCAGGTCGACCGCATTGGTCGGTGCATCGCCGACTTTTAGATCGGCGTAACCCACATGCGAATTCGAGTGCCAGGTGACTCGCGAACCTAGGACCGGCTGAGCCAATACCGTAAAATCGACTCGAGGTAGCCACTGGGTTTGCGTAAAGAAATCGTTTACGTTCGCGTCGCCGGATATTTCGAACATCCGATTTTCACGTAACCGTTGGTAGCGCACGCTGGTGGCTTGATCCTTCTCTTGGTCCCACTCTCTTTCGTAGAACTGTTCTAAGAAGTTGCGGTCAGAAATCCAGCCGAATTCGCCCAGCAATCGATCTCCATTGCGAAAGCGATGATCATGTCTCCAAACCGATCGGCCTCTTTGAGTTTCTTCCAGAGTTACGTTTCGGCGATCAGCGCCCAGGTTGTCTAATCCGCTATCGCTAACTAGAAACCATGAATCATAGTATCCGCTGGTCATCCCAGGGAAAACGAATCCATTGTCGCGCGTGTAATTGAATTTGGACCCTAGGCCTAACCCTCGATTGCTTAAATAATCTAACGATCCGGTCCACTGAGTTCCTTCGACCGGTTCCATGCCCAGTACCTGGTAAAGATTCCAGTTGGTCAGTGCTTGAAAGCCGAAGATGTTGTCATTTTTTATCGCGAAATTTTGTAAGTAATACTCTGGGTTGTCCAGGTTCGTCTTAAAGACAGGCCAGTACAAGAACGGTCTTCCCAGGACGTTAATAAAATTGTCGTAGCTTTCAACGGTGAACGAATCCTTGATTGCGGGCAACCCGGTGCTGGGATCAATGGCCGTCACTCCGGATGCTGGATCTGCATCGTAAGACTTAGTTCGAGTCAGATCCAATTCACGTGATTCCAGCCAATATCTAGGGATACCCATGCGGCTTGTGGTGACGGCCGCTCCGTAGGCTCGGAATTGCTGTTGATTGATTTGTTGGAGAACATCGGCCCGTAGTCGAATCAGGCCTTCAAATTCTGGGACAGGCGACAGCATTTCAGCATCCAGAATCGTCCCCATCTGCATGTTCACGTCGTAATACATCTTATTCGCGTAGACCACTCGCTGACCCAAGGCAAAAATTACATTGCCTTCCAAAAACAGTTCCCAACGGGGCGTGGTTTCTGACCCCCCCATGGATGCAATCTGATTGGTCCAGGCAACGATATTATCCGCTTGAATCACGAGTCTTTCGCCGGTGGCAACGCCAGAAGGATTTGATCCGGGCGTACTGTTTTGCGTAATCATTTGGCTATCAACGACTACCTTGACGCCGCCGGTTCCCAATATCATTTGTTCACCAGGGATTCGGCCAGGAACATTGCGAAGATTCAGATCTACGCCTGTGTTTCGCGGAAAAATCTGGACCTTTACCGGTTGACTATCGGAACCGGCAAGGTTTTGGCCCGGTGCAAAAATGCCAGAGCCCTGCCCTGGCGGCACTACGCCAAAAACTGCAGGTGATCCCGGGTCAGGACTCTGCGCCGCAATCGGTGCCAGATCGGCAGCGCCCAACGTGCTGTTGGAATTGATGGCAAAATTTAGAGGGCCGGCAGCATTGGGTGACGCAGTCGGTGCGCCTTGGGATTGAGGGGAAAGGAGCGGGTTCCCTAATGCTGCGGGCAGACTTTGGTTTGCTTGATATCGATTGTCTGTCGACTGGTAGCTTGCCAGTCCAATTGGGGACGGTCGTTGCGAATTGGCAACCTCCTGTTGCCAGTAGCTTAACGCCCGCTGGGCCAAGCCTGGTTCACTTCTTGCCGGAGAAGTAAAGCCAATGCTGTTTTGTTCGGGTAAGTCAGTCTTGAATTCAAGAGGAAGGTCACTGGCCAAAGTGCCCAACCATTGTTGGTCGCGAATCCAATCGAAATCCTGATCGCTTAGAACAGCATTGGAATGGCTCGGTGGGTTGACCGCTGGCAAGTTTGGTGCGCTGTTATGGACCGATTCTTGCGTGCTAAAGGGTGAACGCGGGAATCCAATGGCAACGTTTCCCTCAAGGTAAATTACGGCAAGTTGGCGGACGTTTTGTGACCCCCAAATGTCGCTAGAAAATTCATTGGAGACAGCAGCGCCGCCCGGCGACAGTCCGATGGGAGCACTTGGGTCGACCCAGATTACGGCATGGTCGGCGGTGTAAGTTGCCTTGCCTTGAGTCAATCTGATTTGTGACAAGACCTTGGCTTGATAGGCCCCCTGTTGCCATTGATCCCGAACGACGCCTTGAATTTTTATCGCATATTGCGGAGAAAAATTCGGTGCAGTGATTTGCACTCCGCGGCCACTGGCGATGGTGGTCGATTGAATCAGTGCGACGTTGGAATCATTCGAATGTAGCGGATCGCCATTCCAGGCCGCTGTTGAAAATTCAGTTGTCCCAACGCCAGGTGCGGCAGGCGAACCTGCTGAACTGACTGGCATTGGCGTCGCTGGCCATTCTTGGCATGTTGCAGCCAAAGCGACGCCGGCGATCAAGTGGCTGGAAATAAAAGTCAGTAAAAGCAGCAGTAGCATTAACTTCGAAGCGGCCCAAAGAACAGGCCAGGTGTTCTGGTTTTTGAAACGATTGGCCAGTGGATGGATCGCTCCAGGCGCAGCCCAACCGTTCGCGACATTGGCTGGGCGAAAGCTAATGTCATTCAAAAAAAACGTATTTTTATGAGGTCTTGAGTAATGCAAGACTCGTTGCCTGACGATGTAAAGACTAAGTCAGTTGAAAATCAAATTGGGGTCGGCTAGTCATGCGCTGGGTTGACGCACACTACCTCTGAATCCTGGCGTTCTGCAGTCCACCGTTCTGCCTGGTAGTATCCCGGTAGTATCCTGGAGGCCAGTTGTCCGACAGCTATCCGCCTTACAATGGGATGCGGGAGTATAGAAACGCCCTCAAACGACCGCAAGATAACTTTTGCTAGCAGTTGTAAGTGAAAAGCAACTCGGTAGCACGGCGGGTTGAGTGGATAACCGTTAGGCTTCTCTGGTCGCGAGAAACGCCCCGTTTTCAGTCAGGGTTGCCAGTCGAAGTTGGGTGGCCAGGAGATGCTTTGTCGACCCGTTATTTTGGATCGATTGCGGCAAGCTGCGAACCCGTTTCAAGTTGGGAATTCAGGCGAATTGGATCGCAATCGTGACTAGTGATCAAATCGTTGGTAAAACCAAACAGAGATCGGAAAGACGATCAAAATGGGCAGCCAAGCAGCGAATGCAGTTGGCTTTAGAATCTGTTGGGCGCCTAGGAACTGGCAGACCATAACCAATAGTTGCACGCCAATCATAAGAAAGCCGCAGTAGGCCGCCGCAACCACAAGCTTTTGGCCTTCTCGCCGCAGTACCAAGGGCAGCCCGATCAGTAATACAGAAAAATCTAAGAAGGGGCGAAGTAGACGCCAGTGCATTTCGATTCGGTGGATGCTGGGTAGGCGTACGCTGCCGCTTTGATTGACGGTGATCAATTCAGACAGTGATGCGCTGCGGAACCAATCGACGCCGTGCACCAATTGCTGGACGGGAATGCCCGTGGGAATGAAACACTGATCAGACTTCAGCCACGAATGATCTGCAGGGCCGTACAAACGAGTCTTGCCGTCTTGAACGACACTCGCTTGAGTTGCGATCGATGCAGGTTGGTGAACGCCATCCAAAAGGAATCCGCCTGGCAATTGGTCCGTTGGTGGTTGCCAGAAGGCTCGGCGAGCCACAATCTGATTGCCTGGTACGATGGGTTTGCTGGTTCGGTTTTTCTTATCGGTCGTGTTGCTAGGGGATAAACTGCGCGACCTCGTTGAAGCAGAAAAGTTCTTCGTTTGCTGCTTTGAAATGGCTGGATTAATTGCCGTCGTCTGGTTTGCCGCGTCCAACGTTTGCCAATCATGAGGCAGCAAAAAGTCGGGTTGGTCGATTTCACCTGTTTTGGGGTCGATCGATAAACCACGAATCATCACCAATGAATCGTAGTCGATTTGCGAGATCATACTCTGGGGTTCATTCTTGAGCAGTTGTTGGGCATTCGCGGTCAATGTTTCTCTGAATTTAGGTAAAATCCATTCGCGACAAAACAGGGAGCCAAAACACAAAATTAATGTCAGTACAACCAACGGCTTGGCGACTCGGCGGATGCTGATTCCGGCTGCTTGAACCGCGGCCAATTCGTGAGTGCCATACAGTCGGGTCAGCGTGCAAATGGCGGCTAGAAGATAAAGCAGACCACTGACCTCGCAAAACAGTCCGATCAGTCGTGGGCCATAATAATGTAGAAGAAACTGGCCCATGGAACCTTGTCGTTTGCCCAGTTCGACGAATTCATCCAGGTTGTTAAAGATGTCAATAATCAAGTACAGGCCAGCCAGGCTGCAATAGCAGACCAGCATGATTTTAACGAACAGGCCAATGACGTAGCGATCAAAAAGCGTCATAGCGATGGGGAAAGTCCAAAAAGAAAGGCCAGCTTCCGGGCAACAAATCGGCGTCAGGGCAAGCGCTCAGCCCTCGGTCGACTTTTCCTGCAGGACGAGAAATCCGTTCTCACCCCGGCGATTAAAGCTTACTGATGCGAGTTTTTAGCACAAGCTCAATCGTCAATTGCTACCAATCACAATACGGAATTCGCGCTGGAATTCTGCCGGGATGTTTCGGTGCTCCAGTCGATTGTTATTGCTACTTCAAGGCATTCGAGCGATTAGAGGGTAATGTTATGCCGGGCGAACCTGGAAGCTAGAAGTTGGGATCTTCCGACCCAGGTCGCCTCCTTCGCTGCTTCCCAAGGTGCCAGGGTCGCCTGTGTTAACACGGCGTTAGCCGCCGGGCGAAGAAATTTTGGACGGATTGTTCAGATAGAGACCCTCAAGCGGGTCCAAGTTTTCCTAACACGAGCGGCAGCTGTAAAAATACCAGCAAGCAGCGCAAACCAGTGGATATTGCCTTCCTTCGCTTTCGCTGTGGGCTTGTATTGCGGTAAGTTTTCTTCTGCCGCTCGCCTAATACTTTGGTTCACTAGTTCGAAAACAGTATTTCTTGACTCGCCCAACCGCAACCCGCGATACGAAATCCAGTGCCGGATTTAATCATGCGTTTAGTTCCAAGTCCCCTAGAAAGATGGCAAGTTTGAGTTCAAAAGCCGGCATTAAGGAGGCGGGTAGTTTTGAAAACCGAAGCCCTGATTGAGAAAAAACCCAAAAGAGCATAAAAAATAGGAGCGTCTAGAAGCCAGTTAAGGTAGATTTAAGCAGAGTCGTCGCGCTGCAACCTTATCCCAGATTCATGGACCAGGAGTCACAGTCCCCTGGAACCATCGAGGAGATGGTGATCCGGTAGGCACTGAGAAGTCTTTGCTGCAAAGTTTTGACTGCGGTGTACACTAGATCTCTGGAAAGTTTCGGTTTCGGTCTAGCGAAAGATTCATTACGCTTTTATTATTCGATTGGCGCAGAATTCAATTGGGCAGCATTCATTTAGGGTTGGGTAGTGATGCTTGAGATCAAAGAAATTGGCGACGTAAGTGTTGGGTACTTCCAAAACACTCGAATTTTGGACGAAGCAACGGTTCAAACGGTCGGGGCCGAGTTGCTGGAGGCAGCAGCTAGGACGAAGGACAACAAGTTGGTCTTGAATTTTCGGAATGTGGTGCTGATGTCCAGTGCAATGATCGGCAAGTTGGTATTGCTGAGAAATCGCTGCAAGGAAGCTGGTGTAAGACTGGCGTTCTGTGAAATCACCGAAAACGTCAAAGAAGTTTTCATGTTGATGAAGTTGGATCAAATTGTTGATCTCTATTCTGACCAAGCGGGGGCCCTGACGGCCATGGACGCGTTTTAGTTGCGTTGGGTACAGTTAGGTTCGACAAGAGGCGACCATAGGCAACTGGGGCGTTGAGTAGATGCCGGTCTTGATTTAGCCGCCCTGATTTAGCCGCCCTGAATTAGCCGCCTTGAATTAATTGTGCTGCAGCATGGCCGAATTACCAACTGGTGTTCACATCGCGCGATATCGGGCCATCGGTCAGTATCCGACCCTGCCAGTATCCGACCCTGCCAGTATTAAACCCTGCCAGTATTAAACCATGCCATAATTCGGGCCTGCCAGTATTAAACCATGCCATAATTCGGGCCTGCCATTATTAGACCTGGGTGGTTTGGCTGGGTGGTTTGCCTGGGTTTGCATCTTTTTGATCAAAAACATAGCGAGCGGTTCTGGGGAGGTTCCTAGGGACGATCGTTTTTTCTATGCCCTTACGCGTCTTATTGTTCACGTGCTACCAAACGACGAATAAATTGCCGCCGCGATTGTTGTGTTGGGGATACGGTGATTACTGCGCTGTAAATTCTAATTTCCTAAAGGTCTGCGTAATCTTTTGCGGTTTGCAGAGTTTTTAGCCGGGCCTGTGAATGGGTGTTCCTCTAAAATATTGCGGAAAGTCATTTTCTTTGGAATTCTGGTTTGAGGTTCCTTGGTAAGCGATCGTCTAATCAACACCAAGGAATAAACACGGGTACTTTTGACAGCGAG
>JBDNHU010000350.1:0-4777 GCA_041688615.1 Mariniblastus sp.
CCGTGCCGCCATATTGGCGAGTGTGCGACGCGTCGGCCTGTACAAAAGGTTGAAACAGGCGTGCGATCTGTTCGGGGGAGATACCGATGCCGGTATCGATGACGTCGAACTGGATTTGGCAAGCGTTAGCGGCACGGCGCGAGCCGTCCGTTTCGCGGTCACCGGACAGCTCGCGCCGTGCCGCTACTTTACATTCTGCACTTAGATGCCGGATCACAATGCGGATCGAACCTTCGTTGGTGAATTTGACCGCGTTGCCAATCAGATTCACCAAGATCTGCCGCAGACGCAGCGGATCGGTTTCAATCACCCCGGGCAGTTTGCCGTCGAACTCGAAGTGCAACGCCAAGCCTTTTTCCTTGGCTTTCAATTCCATCAATTTTGCCACGTCGCCCAGCAGGATGTCCAAGCGAACCGGTTCGATTTTGACCTGCATGTGCCCGGCGTCGATCTTGGAAAGGTCGAGAATGTCGTTGATGATCTCCAGCAGAAAGCCGCCGTTGCGACGGATGGTTTCTAGGCTTGCCAACTGCCCAGTATCGGTGAGTTGTTCGGCGAGTATATCAGCATGGCCAAGAATGGCGGTCATCGGCGTGCGAATCTCGTGGCTCATGTTGGCTAGGAAATCGCCGCGCGAAAGATTAGCGTCTTCCGCAATCCGTTTGGCTTTCTTTAGTGATCGCTCGAAGTCCTTTCGCTCGGTAACGTTCTCGAATAACAACGCGACATGATTCTCGCCCGGCTCATCGATACGAAAAGCGAAGACGTCGAAGTCACTATTATTTAGCGACGCGGCGCGATGGGTGAATCGTTCGGATGTGCCCGTCTTGGCGACTCGACCATAGATCTCGAACCAGTGTTCTTCGAGTTCCGGCATCAGTTCGCTGGTCTTTTTGCCCACCACGTCGGTCAAGCCCGAGTGAGTTTCAAAAGCCAAGTTGGCCTCCAGGTAGTGAAGATCGACCGGTTTGTCATTTTCATCGAAGACAACTTCGATCATGCAAAAGCCTTCGTCGATGGACTTGAACAGCGACCGATAACGCTGCTCGAAACGACGGTGTTCGGTGGTTTCTAATGTCACGCCCGACATCTTTCTCGGTTGACCGTCGGCCTCAAACGCCACTCGCCCGCGATCGTAGACCCAGTGAACGCTGCCATCGGGCCAGCGAACACGAAACTCCACCTCCAGCGTGCCGGTTCGCAGCGCCGATTCGAACGCTTCGTCAAAAACCGCGAGGTCTTCCGGTAACAACTGCCGCTTGAACGCCTCCAAGCCCCACTCAATGTCTCCAGCCGAGTGTCCGAAAATTTGGTTGTGCCGCGTGTTGGTCTGGGTCATACCGCTGGCGATGTCCAGCTCCCAGATACCCATTTGGGCCGCTTCTAATGCGACTTCCAACCGTTCCTGAGTTTGTCGAAGCGTTTTCTCGGCTTTCCTACGATCCGAGAAGTCGACGAATGTGAGCACGACGCCCTCGATTCGATCATCGGTGCTGCGATAGGGCGACACGCGACTGAGATACCAGCGCCCTTGTTCGTCGCAAACTTCGCGGGTGATCGGCACCAGGAATTCGAGTACCCGCTTGGCGTCGGCGAGCAATTCTTTGTTGCCCAATTGGCCGCTGAAATCGCTCAGTAATCGACCGCGATCGGCGGTTTGAATGCTGAACAATTCACCCACTTTGGGAGTGAACCACACGATCCGTAGTTCGCGATCCAGAAACAATGTCGCGATATTGGTCGAGGTGAGCAAGTTTTGCAGGTCGCCAGACAATTGTTTCAACTCGTCGAGTCGATGGCGGTTTTCTTGGTTGAGCGTCCGCAGCTCTTCGTTCATGCTCTGCAGTTCTTCCTTGCCGGTCTCCAATTCCTCCATCGTCGAACGAAGTTCTTCGTTGGACGATTGCAGTTCCTCATTGGACGCCTTCATTTCCTCGCGAGTGGCATCGTACTCTTCGACCAGCACCTGCATGCGATTTCGCGTGGAATGCAGTTCCGTTTGCAGCTCGTTCGCTCGGGCGGACTCGTGTTCATCAGCATACAAGCCCGACGCGCCAGCGAGTGGGTTCTGCGACGCCTCGTCCGACGCATCGGGACTCACTTGCTTGCGCTGCGGGCTTGTATTGTCGCGTTCGTCGAAGACCAGCAATACGAAGCCGTCGTGGTCGCCGCCCAGGACCGGATAAGCACTCATCACGACTTGGTGCGGTTGGCCCTCGCGAGTGATCGAGATCGCTCGGCTGTGTTGCATCGTGCCGTGTTTGCGTGCGTCATGCACGACCGCTCGGAGCTCCATCCGCAGTTCTTCGCGGGCCAGTTTAAAGATGTTTTGAGTGATTTCGCCGCCCGGCAGATTGAGGAATCGACCCGCCAATTCCGCCAGGTACACGGCCTTGTCATCGGGCGTAATCAGCACACTTGGCGGCCCGTAACTTTCGACGATCGAGTGATGCAGGGTGCGATACTCGGTCGGCGGTGAAACCTGCGTTTCGTTTTGATGAGTGACTCGTCTGGCGCGATGACTGAGCGGAAAGACCGGCAATCGAGACTCAGGCGCGGGGACGTTACGCCGCCGATAGATCGCCAATTTCTTGTTGTCGGCGCGGAACAGCTCGCTCGCGTCAATCGTTTCGGACGTGCCCAATACCAAGCCGCCATCGGGCAGCAACGAGTAATGGAACAAGTCGATCACATCCCGCTGAACATCCCGCTGCAAGTAGATCATCACGTTGCGGCAGGCGATCAAGTCGAGTTTCGAAAACGGCGGGTCGCCCAACAGGTTGTGCGGCACAAAGACCACCAATTCGCGGACCTCGTTGCGAATCCGAAAGCCGCCGTTTTCCTGGTGAAAGAATCGCTTCAACCGCTGGGGGTTGACATCCGATTGGATATCGCCGGTGTAAATCCCGCTGCGTGCCTTGGCGAGTGATTGTTCGTGCATGTCCGACGCGAACACCTGCAGCCTGGGGGGCGAATCCAGGTGCGCGGTGGCTTCGATCAACAACATCGCCAGCGAATACGGTTCTTCACCGGTAGCGCATCCCACACTCCACACGCGAAAGTCATCCTCGGCGGTTTTATGCTTGAGCAATTCGGGAATGACGTGCTTCTCCAGCCGCTCGAACACCAGCGGGTCGCGAAAGAAGTTAGTCACCGTGATCAGCATGTCGTCGGCAAGTGTCGTCACCTCATCGGGATGTTGTTGCAACACCTCCAGGTACTCGTCGATCTCTTCCACATTTCGCAATTGCATTCGGCGAGCGATCCGGCGGAGGATCGTTGATCGCTTGTAGCGGCTGAAGTCACGACCAGTGCGGGTCCGCAACTGATTGAAAATCTGCCGAATGGATTGTTGATCGTCGGCGCCGACCTGCCCATTCTCGACCTGCCCTTTCTCGCCGGGCCCATTCTCGCCGGGCTCATCTCCGCCGGACTGGGACAATCGCGGTCGGACTTGCACGTACCGAGCGATCGCAGCGGGAATTTCGGCAATCGTTAGGACCAAGTCGATCATGCCGGTGGAGATCGCGCTTTGCGGCATCCCATCGTACTCGGCTTCATTGGGGTCTTGCACGACGGTCAATCCGCCCTTGGCTTTGATCTCGCGGATGCCCAACGTGCCGTCGGTGCCGGTACCGGTCAGGATCACACCGATCGAATTGCCGTCGTGCGTCGTGGCCAGCGTGCGAAAAAAGTGATCGATGGGTGCTCGCTGGCCGCGCTGCGTCTCCATTTCCGACAATCGCAAATGGGTGTCGATCGAGTTGAGATTGCATGCCGGAGGGATGACGTAGATATGCCCCGGCTTAAGCGGCGTGTCTTGAGTGATTTGCTCGACCGGCAGGGAAGCATCAGTGCGAAGCAAGTCCGAAAGATGGCTTTCGTGATCGGGCGACAAATGGACCACGACAACGAAAGCCAGTTGGCTATCGGCAGGTACTTTGGCAAAAAACGCCTTGAGCGCCGCCAGTCCGCCCGCCGATGCCCCGATCCCCACGACCGTCGGGTCAGCGTGTTGCCCCGCTGGAGGCGAATCGTCAGACTGGTCGGCATCGGCGATTTGTGGTTGCTCGTTTGCAGGGTTCATTGTGGGAACAGTTCGATAGGGTTAATTGATACGACGGCAACTTGTCGCAGGCATCACTGGCTCCGCTCAATATCGATCAGAATAATGACTGAATCGACAAAGAAATGACTGAATCGAGATATTCTTGTCGGACCACTGGTTATTCTCGACCATGCTCCAACGCCTGTCAATTCATTGCCCGTAGCGGAATTCGCCAAGACTCTCGTTCGTTTCGGGAGTACCGAAACCCTTGGCGAGTTCGCAACCAGCTCGTAAGCGGTTATGACCGGCAGTCCAGACGCCACATTGGTCACTCGGCACCGACGTTCACTCGGTCGGATTCCAAATGGGACTCCTCGAGAGTTTTGTAAGCCAGCAAGCCATCGCCACAAGTCGAAACATTAAAATGTCTTTCAGGGCGAACTTTATGTAGCTGCCCATTTTGCGCGCGCGTGTGTGCTTTTTACGGGTTTCGGAGTCCGCATGAGTCTTTGGAACGGCCGTCAGATCAACGGGCTCAGGTTGGCGGAGCTCTTTTTCCTTGGATTGCTTCGAGTTCCAGTTCGAAGGGCGACTTTCCGGTATCGCGCCATCGACCGACTTCGGCCAGCACATTCGATAACGTAAAGCTAGCAATGCGTGTTTGAAGACTTGCCAAAACTGTCACGATGATGCTGCGTCGTTTCGCACCCGCATCTGTTTTGCTCGTTC
>JBDNHU010000043.1:0-18628 GCA_041688615.1 Mariniblastus sp.
AACAAACGCAACTGTTCTAGTGCGGCAGCCCTCACTTCGGGATGCTGGTCGTCACTTAACCATTTCAAGAAGGGCAGGGGTTCAACTTTGGAACTTTGCACCAGTTCCTGGACGAGATCAAATCGCTGAACCGGGTCGTCACTGGTCAGTCGATAAGCGATCGATAAGTATTCGCTGGTGAACCCACGCCGACGCAGTTCCTCTTCGGATCGATTGGCCACGGTCGTATCTGAATTTCTAAGTTGCTGCATTAGTTGGATGTGCGACCATTGTGACATTGGGCTAGATGGCATTTCCCAGGCCGAACTGTCGCTCAGTGGCATTCTGGCTTGCAGGTCGTTCCTATTTCCCCCCAGCGTCTGACTTGGCAGACGCTGCATCGTCTCTTGCATCGAACCCGCTGAGGAACGCGAGCGATAAGGATTTTCAGGTAGACGTCGCGGTTCGTCTAAAGTGCCCGCCGAAGATGCCGCGGGGCCGCTTTCTAGAGAAGGCCCTGCACTAAGGCCCGACTGGTTTTCATTGCGTCCGAGTGAACCACTCGAACCTTGAAAGGCCGACCGATCTTGAACGACTGGCGATTGACCAGACTTCATTGGTTGTTCATTCCCAGGGTTATTACCATCTCCAGTATCCGAACCAACGCCAGAACGATTGCCAGCCAACCCTCGTTCAGGACTCAGATTATTTCCCCGCAAATCGCGTCCCCGCAACTCTTGGCCATAGGAATCGGGGCCAGGCATCATTTGTGTATCTTGGATGTTCCGCTTTTCCAACGCTTGCAGAAGACTGTCCCGAGGCGGCAACGATCGCCCAGCGTTTTGCGATTGATTGGGCTGCAAGTTTCTATCTTGCTCTGACGCTCGATTCCCAATTCCCCGACTTCCCGCCAAATTTGAACGGACTCCACCAGAACCGGAAACCGTAATCGGAATCAACCCTCCTGGCAGTTGCATCGTGCTGGGGTCAACGGAACTAACATTCATCCGACTACCAGCCTCATCTAACAAAGGAACCATCGCGGTTTCCAATGGACCATCATCATTCAATTCGTTCTCTGGCATTTGATTCAAATCACGGGAACGGCGACGATAACCTGAGTTAAACATACGAACGTTCGGCGAGGAACTAAAACTGGAATTATTGGTTCGGTTTTGTGACTGACTGGGCAATTGTCCAATCAAGTCGCCGCCACCCAAACGGTCTAATGAAAGAACACCTTCTGGATCCGAAGTCTCGGGTGAATTCAATCGATTGTATGCCGTCGTCGCAAGCAAATAGTCTTCCAACGTTGGTGACCGAACGCCATCATCGAAGGCACGATTGGCTTGTTTAAAGATATTTTCACAACTTAACAGCAATTGAGTATGCGAATCGGCATCACTGCCTGTGGGCCACAGCAATAGCTGCCGGGCGACCTCGATTGCAACAGCCTGCTCGGGCGAATTCAACATCGATACATGATTCGCCAAAGAAAGTGCGACGCGATTGACCTGCTGGGTCGACGCGTCGAAATCCCATTCTTTCCAACTCTTGACCGAATCTCGAAGCGCAACCCCAGACGCCAAACGCTTCTGGCTATCAGATGCCAACATGTAGTTGACCCCTAGTTCAATCACCTTGTCATTTTGAACTTGATACAACGAAAGAAAGACTGGCAGCAACTCTTGTTCACTGGCGGTTTCAATGCGATTTTTCCAGTCTTCAATTGACGAATATTGCTGCCCTGTGGTTGCAGGCAAATAGGTCAAAGCAGCCCAACTTCCAACCACAACGGCCAACCCGATTCCCAACAGCACCCAATAAGGGCGACTGGCTTGACTGATCGCAGCACCCCACGCCGACACTCCCGTGGGACGAAACTGTTGAAACAGTTCCTCCTCGCTCTTCGCGGCGGTCCTAGTTGATTGGGATTTTTTTGCTGCCATAGCAAGCTAAAATTCAATAATTAAACGATGTTATGATCAATGCCTAATGTTCAATGTCGTGATTGCTATCTTTCCAGGTGTCCAAGCGTTGACTTCACAATGACTCACCACCTTTGAACTCACCACCTTTGAAATTACGGACCTTTGAAATTACGGCCGTGTTGCCGCCACCCAACACGATCGCTCGCCAATCCGTTAACGCCAAAAGACTTGCCGTGAAGGGAGGGTCCGCCAATCGTAAGCAACAAATTTTGGGCGCAAAGATAGCCTACAGGCGGTTTACTAGAACTTCGTGATTCAGGCAAGAGAAGTTAGGTAAAACACAGACGCTTGCATCAACTTTAACGCCAACAACGCTAGCGAATCGGAGGCTTATCAATGGTCTACGCGACCGGAAATGGCTGAAGATTAAGAAAGACTATTGCTTGGTGGTTGGATCGTCCGAAAACTCTTTGTAAACATTACAGCGGTTTTGTCGGCGGTGCGGGTTGATTGATCGCTAGGAATGGTGGCAGTCATCTGTCTGGATCCCGCGATCCCCACAATCCGCCAGCGTTGCAATTTGAATTCACTGAGGCGTCCATGGCATTCGAGTCAAAAATTCGCTTGGTTCGTCGGACTTTGGTCGGTCTATCGTGTGCCGCGATGGTAACGCAGTCAGTCCTGCCGGCCTGGAGTCAAGCACTGAATGGGGACCGATTATCGGGCGTCCCCATCGTTCAGATTAGCCCCGAACTACCTGCCTCCAGCCAAGTCTCCGGATCCGGCAACGGCTATTACAACCGCAATTATTCGGCCACAGTTTCACCTGCCCCGACGTACAACGCGGCGCGGTCTGTTCCCGGCTACGCTGAGAACGATTCTTCGCCAACCGCCTACGCTAACACCACCGTCAAAGTGATTAGCCCGGCGGACACCTCAAGATCAGCGCAGCAGGATGCCTTGAACTTAATCCCTTGGCAAGACTTGAATGCCGAAGGTCGACGTAAGATCAAGGAAGTGGTCGACCGTCCGTCAATGTTCCGACGCTTGCCCGCGAGCCAAATCTCTTGCGACCCGCAGTTCTTTACGTTCTCGATCCGAAACCCCGAAACCATCGTTAACATGTGGCAAGTATTCGGCGTCACCACTATGGGGCTGCAACGGACTGGCCCATACATGTTTGCAGGGAACGACGGAGCGGGTACCGACTGTACGGCCGAATTAGTTTTCGGAGATAATTCGCGGCACATTTATGTGGGAACAGGGTCCTACGAAGGCCCTGTATTCCGCCGGAAAATCACAGGAAAGTGCGTCGCTATTTTGAGGACGGATACTTCCAACGGTGCCAATCAATTCGACCTGACCAATCAATTGGATATATTCATCAAGATCGACAATTTAGCGGCAGATTTAGTCGCAAAGACATTGCATCCATTGGTAGGGCGAACCGCCGACCACAATTTTCATGAATCGCTTCTTTTCCTGCAAGCGTTCTCAGAAACAGCGGAAAAAGATCCCAACCGAGTCGCATACCTGTCGCAACGGTTGGAAAGCGTAGAACCGACAACTCGAAATCAGTTTCAACAGGTAGTCAATTCAATTGGGCCCCGTCAAAACCAGTACCTGATGCAACAAGACGCCATTCGCCAAACCCAGGCAATCACACCAGTCCGCAAGTAATACGCGGCAAACAGAAGACCACCATTCACTTTTATTAGAGCGAAGAACGTCGGCCTGAAGCTTGCCAGAACGATAACCCGGATTCGCCCAAATCGGTCCTGCAATTGCCACAGCTCCAGTAATCGCCAACCAGACCTGCGCCGCTACCGACCGGTTTTCTGAAATTCACTTCTGAATCACCACGATTTACGCGATGCTATTCTTTATCGCCTGGCACTGATTCTTGCAACTGGGTACCATCCGACGGGGTTCCTTGTGACAAAGTGCTGACACTTTCGGCTTGAAGCTGCGTTTGTTCGGTAGAGTCCAACGACTGGGCTGCTGCCTTGAGCTGAACCAGCTGCTCTTGAAGGCCCCACAACTTGAGGCGATTGACAATATTGATGTCCAAGCGACGGCCATTCATTCCTCGCGGACCCCAGGACACTTTTGCACCTTTATGCTGGGGATGAAAAAAACCGACACCTACCGTCTGGACGTTCACCAAATACTCGATCGGAATTTTGATCTCTTCTATCCAAAGTTGATTGACGGGCGATTGATCGAATGCGGACCTATCTTGTTGCGCATACCCAATAACCTTACCGTCGACATCGCAAAGGTGAAAACTGCGATGCCGAACACTCGTCGGCATTCGCTCCCAAACCATGCACACGGTTATGCCATTGCCTTGCTGGGAATCGCTGTCGCCGTAATCTGGCCGAAGTTGCAGTCCATGTAAACGTGCCTCTTGATCAAATTCGATTACTTGGCCTTTGAAGATCGAACCCTCAACCACGAGGGCTGTCTTCGGATCCAAAGTCGTGGTAGTCATCCCGATCGAAATGCCACACACCAGCGTGACCACCAAAGCAAACCAAGCCGCTGGCGAAAGCCAAAATACCCTTATTTGATGCAATGTTCGAGACACAATCGAACGAAAAATCAAACCCGGCAAAACAGGTCCCTCTGGTTCCGCATTCCACTCCTGGTCCATATCCAATAAGAACCTGCGAATGGGCACTTCGATGGTGTGATGAAGAAGCATTGCCATGGACACACAGGAGGCTAAAATCACAACCAGCTTCAGGAACGTTGAAATGTTAGATGCCTGCCACCCTAACGCAACCGTCAAATCGACCACTAGCCAATGCACCATGAAGGCAGCAAAACTGATTTTTCCCAAGTAGGCGAAGGCAGGCGTTGCCAAAATCCGACTCAACAGGCCGCCACTCTTGGCGATCGCCAGAACCAAGGTGGCAACCACAACCGCCGCCGACACCAAACGCAAGCCACCGGCCCCAGCCGGGCCTAAGACTGGGGACTGAGCCAACTGTTCAAACCAGCCCACTTGATAGACCAGGCAGGCATAACCGGCAATCAATCCAATTGCCACGAATTCCAGCAGTGAATCTAGAAAAATTCGATCTTCGGCATCTTCCAACCAAGCATCGACGCGATCGACTGCTTGGCCACTGGTACGCTTACGAGTCGCAACACGGATGTCCGTAATATCAGTACCTTCCACGAACTGGCCGTCACTGGCGTCCGTTTGCCATCGACTGGGTTGAGTCACAACCCTCATGACCTTGGGATGAATCGACGTGAAGATGATTGCAACAATCACACCAACAAAAAAATCTGTCAATCGCATCAATGGATTGAATTGAAACAGGTTACTAAAAAATTCCGCTGATCCTTGCTGGCCCAGCACCGCCACAAAGATCACAAACAATAGCGTGATCCCGACGAAGGTCGCCAGGACGCCCCACATTCGTTTCGCGTTGTCGATAACCAACAAAGGAAAGATTATGTAAGCCAATGCAACCGTGCAAAGTACCCAACTGCCGCCATTAAAACTGTGAATCCACGTTTGATCGGGAACCCAGGCATGCAAGAGTCCCAAATTGGCCAACATCTGTGCTGGCCAAACGTCTGGCAATTCCTGTTGGGCCAGGCCAAGCACTAGCAGAGACGCCAAAAGCAAGACAGCATGAAGCGGCCAAACGGCTGCCCAACCACCCACCCAATATTCACGCAAAGAGTAGCCGTCTTGGAATCGCTGGTAATATTCCTGATACAGCACAAAGCCCAGCAACACCAATCCCAAGCTAATCGCCTCGGCACCAAAATTCACTCCGAAGTTGCCAATGATCGCCTTGGCCTGCAACTGCTGCACAATGATTAGAAGCACTGCGATAAAACGCAATCCCATCAACGATTTAATCTGCTTTACGTTATCCACGATAAACAAGTTCCTAGAAGTCCGAAGCAAAGACTCCTCTATCTTATTTGCTGGGAAGCGATTCGAATTACCAAGGTTTGTGGTTGTTGGTGCCTGAGATCAGCAGCAACGCCTAGGTAATTCAATTGATCGCTATAACTGTTACAATGGTGCGCCGGTTGGCTAAAATGCGGCAACCTGACGTTGCGTTCATTGAAATCCGCTTTCCACCGCAATTGGCCCTGACTTTGCCATTGGCCCTGACTTTGCCATTGGCGCTGACTTTGCCATTGGCCGGGGCCTGAACAGATTTCCCAAAACAAATTATCGATTTTTGTCCATAGATTGAGCGAATAAATGTCACTGTCTGAATCCAAAACCGCTCCCGTTACCACACCCGTTGAACTGAGTGCCACGATTCGACTCCTAGGCGGATTATTGGGTCAAACCATTGTTGAACAGGCTGGCCAAGAGGTGTTTCAACAAGAGGAAAAAATACGCTGCCTTTCGAAGGCATGGCGATCGGGTGACACGGAGGCGTTTGAGCAATTGGTGCAAGAGATGCCCAAATTGGTGAACGACCTAACCATGGCCGACGCGAACATCAAAGCCTTCGCCACCTATTTCCAACTGGTGAATTTAGCTGAAGAACAACAAAGAGTTCGCATCCTGCGCGAACGCTCCAACAAAGCGTTCGAAGCCAATGTCCCCATGGACGAAACCATTGCCGAGGCGGTAGAAACGTTGGCCAGTGAAGGTTTCACCGCCCAACAAGTTCAAGAGACGATGCAGTCGATGTTGATCATGCCGGTCTTCACCGCTCATCCCACCGAATCAAAGCGGCGAACCATCCGTCAGATTCTGAAAGTGATTTCCGAATTGCTGCACGAATTGAACGTGCCCAGCGCTTCACTACGCCAACGCCAAGAAGTGCGAGCTGAAATCCAAAGCTATATCGTCCTACTGTGGCAAAGCGATGAAACTCGCGAACGAAAGCCTACCGTGATGGACGAAGTTCGCAACAGCGGACTGTACTTCTTCGAAAATACGCTGTTCGATTTACTTCCCAAGATCTACGAAGAAATCGAATCCGCCCTTCGCAAAACGTTTCCTGATTTCGAATTCAATGTCCCCTCGTTTCTACAGTACGGTTCATGGATCGGCGGTGATCGCGATGGAAATCCGTTCGTAACCAACCAAGTCACCATCGATACACTGCGGGCCCAAAAGGAAGCGATTCTAAAACACTACAACTATAAGATTGACTCGCTTTATCATCTACTAAGTCCGTCAACAACGCGAACTGACTTTAGTGCGGAATTCCTCAACAGCTTGGCTGCAGATCGCGCTTTGGTACCAGAATCCGAGTTTTCGGTTTTGGATCGATTTCGCCAAGAACCTTATCGCGAGAAACTTATTCTGATGTTCCGTCGTCTCCGGGCGACCCGAAAACATAACGAGAGTCCATGGAAAGAAGGGACAGGCAATCCCCGCGCTTATGCAAACGCCGAACAATTCCTGCATGATCTACAATTGATCCGCGAAAGTTTGCTCCAAAATAAGGGCCAACGATTAGTCCAGGGCTCACTGGATCGCTTAATCCGTTCGGTGCAGGTCTTTGGATTCCATCTAGCTTCACTGGACGTGCGACAGCATGCCAAGCACCATCGCAGAACGGTTGGGAACATTCTTCAAAAATACGAAATCGTGGAAGATTACAATTCGTTAAGCGAAGACGAACGAATCAAACTGCTTGGCCAAGAGATCCAAAGCCTACGACCACTTACGTCACGACTTGAATTTTCCCCAGAGGACAATGACACGGTAAGCTTGTTCCGCACAATCAAACATGCTCACCAAAACGTTGGCCCAAGTTCCATTCAGTCGTACATTATCAGCATGACCCAAGGCGTCAGCGACTTGTTAGAGGTCTTACTGTTGGCCAAAGATGCAAACCTGCTAGGCGAATTAGATGTGGTACCACTGTTTGAAACGGTCGAAGATCTCCGCAATGCCCCTCGGATTATGACCGAACTGTTTTCCAATCCGATCTATTGGCGGCATTTGCAACAGCGGGGCGGCAAGCAACAAATCATGATTGGCTACAGCGATAGCAATAAAGATGGCGGTTACTTGCAAGCAAATTGGATGCTTTACACAGCCCAACGGAATCTAGCCCAAGTGTGCAAGCAATTTGACATCACCCTTACCTTATTCCACGGACGTGGAGGCTCGCTGGGGCGCGGCGGCGGTCCAGCCAATCGCGCTATTCTGGCCCAACCACCCGAATCGGTCAAAGGCCGAATCCGAATTACCGAACAAGGTGAAGTGGTTAGCTCGCGTTACAGTGAACCGGAAATCGCACACCGACATTTGGAGCAATTGGTCCATGCCGTCCTGTGCTCGACCGGTTTGCGCCCACGCTTTGAGAAAGAAAAGCAGTGGTCCGAAATCATGGACTCGCTAAGTGAAATCGCTTACCAAAAGTACCGCTCGCTGGTCGAACGCCCTGAATTTTTATCCTACTTTGAAACCGCAACCCCTATCGATCAAATCGATCAATTGAACCTAGGATCACGCCCCTCGCGGCGTAAAACGACTCAGTCGCTGGACGATCTCCGAGCGATTCCGTGGGTATTTGCTTGGACACAGTCCCGAGCGAACATTCCTAGCTGGTACGGCGTCGGCACGGGATTGTCACGCTGGATCGCCGAAGACGAGGCCACTCGCTTAAATCACTTGAAGGAAATGTATCGCGTATGGCCCTTCTTCAGGACACTGCTTAACAATGTGCATCTGGGAATGGGACGCGCCGATATGGCGATTGCAGGCCTATATGCGAAACTGGCTACGGAACAAGTTGCCGAAGCAGTCTACAACGATATTGTCGCTGAATTCGAACTCACCAAACGACTCTTGTTTGTGGTGACAGGCGACTACGAATTACTGGCGACCGAACCCTGGTTGCAACATTCGATCCGGGTCCGCAATCCTTATGTTGATCCGCTAAATGTAATGCAAGTCGCTCTGCTCAAGGCCCTCCGAAGCAATCCCGAACATCCAAATTTGGACGAACTGCGGCAAGCGATCATTTTGTCGGTCAATGGAATTGCCGCAGGTCTGCAAAATGTCGGTTAGCTTGGAAACATAATCAAAAATTCGACGGATGATCGGAACCGCCAGACGACCAAGTTGCTCAGGGCACGGTCGTCTTGGGGGCCCCCCGTTCAAAGGGGCGATTCTTCACGATGTTCCGCGTCATCATTTTGTTCAGCGATGAACTTATCGATTTCATGGGTAGGGGTCTGATTATCTCTCGCCCCCACTATTGTCGGTTCAAACCGTTGCAATCGTTGCTTTCGGTCCCATTTTTGTGCCGGACAGGCATGGATTCCAACTCCGGCACGGCCAAACTTCATTTCCTGCGGCATATAGATTTGGGTGATTCCCATCGTTCCCTATTAGGCCGCAGGACATGTCCATGCTAAGAATCGGAAATTCCGGCAACCAGACTCGTTATCTAAGTCGATTCAATCAAGCGAACTCCAAGGTCAACCAATCGCTAGAACGATTAAGCACTGGAAAACGTATCAATCACGCGAAAGACGACCCAAGTGGATTGATCGCCGCCGAACAAATTCGTGGCGAAATCACTACGCTTGGTGCACAACAAAAAGCGAGTGACTTTCAAGCACATCAACAAGCGATACTGCAGAGCGGACAAGCGGAAATCCAGAACGTACTGAACGAAGTCTACGGGCTCATTGTCAGTGCGGCAGACGGTACAATCTCCGATTCGCAACGCGAAGCCTTGCAATTGGAAGTCGATGCCGCAATCGATGCAGTGGAACGAATTCAACAGAACACTGCGAAATATTCGGCTGCTTCGTCGGGCTTTGATCCGTCTGTATTGGCAGACTTACAGGCAGGTGGAAGGTTCAATCTGATTAACGGTGATACCGCAGGTGCTCAGGATCTGGCCAAACAAGTACTATCAAGCCTTAGCTTCAGCCGAGCCAGCATTGGGGCCCAACAACGGGGCAACGAAGCATTGGATGCAGTGCGAGAAGATCAAATCATCAACAACATCGATGCTTTGAGTAGTATCCAGGACACAGACTTTGCCGAAGAAGTGTCTAACTTAATCAAGAATCAAAACCTGGCAAAGGCATCACTGTTCGTGGTTGCCTTTGATCAGCAACAAACCAGTAACGCACTGCAAACGCTACTGCGAACCATCGACGTTAATGCGTAGCCAAACAATACCGCAGCCTGCATCCGACAAGCCAAACACACCCAAGTGATTCGCAAGAGGGTTGGTGCAAGAGGGTTTAAACGAGCGTCACACTGGCGGCCTTCATTCAACCGCCTGAAATCGACACCCGCTTCGGCTTCACTAAAGACATTTCCTACTTAGAATTTTTCAACGTAACTTCTCAGCCTCAGCGTTTCTACGCCGGTCGTGCGGTCCCGCAAAAATCGCAGTTGGGATCCCCTGCCGTTCAAGTGCATCTCCGGAACTAAAGACCTTACTTTAGGACTGTTCCCTGGCAGCGGCTTCGGCTGCTTCACGAACCGCCTTGGATCCCAGACCATTCTCTTGGCATTCCTTGGATGGTGTGGAACACATATCACAGATAGACTTCCCTTCAGTGTCAGGCATCGAAGCCAAGCCACCGCACGAACCCTTGATGGGTGCTCGCTTGAACATCACACCAACGCTCATGCCGGCCAAAGCCAATCCAAAAACCAACGCGGTTATCCCAAGCATGACCACCCAGTTTGCTCCTGCCGGTGCAGCCGGAGGCAGAATCGCAACCGGGTAGGCCGCATTGGTCACATTGGCTAACCCGCCTGATTCATCTCGGCTGACCAAATGCAGGCCCAATCCCAACGACTGGGCCAAGGCCAAAGATTCCTTCGCCCCCAAAACCATCATGCCGGTAGCAAATGCGTCGGCCGTCAGGCAATCGGCAGCTGCGATACTGGCCAACGCCACCTGTGATGTCGAAGGCATTCCCGTCCGAGGGTCGATCGTATGCGAATAGCGTTTACCACCGATAAGGCGAAACTGTCGATAATCACCGCTAGTCGCAATCGCCTGATCAACAAGCGGCACCGTGAATTCAATCACACGAATCATTTCAATTGGCTTTTCAATACCGCAAACCCAGTCTCGACCCTCCGGGTGTTTCCCCGCAGCCCTCACTTCCTCGCCAACCTGGACAAAATAGTTTTCAAAGCCCTGACTAACGGTGACCAATGCAACTTGGTCCACGGCGTAACCTTTCGCCACCGCCGACAAATCAATTTGCAAATCCTGAACCGCTTTCTTAATCGCAGGCGGATCCAAACGGACTTCCAACTTCTGATAACCGACCGACTTTAGAATGGTTTCAATTTGCTGGGCCGTTGGCATACTCTGCTGGGCAGCATCCGCCTGAGCATCAACCGAACCTTCACCCGCAGCACCAAACTTCCAAACTTGGACCAACGGTCCTACTGTAATATCAAAGGCTCCGCTGGTCTGCGAACTGATCTCCAACGAACGACTGACCACCTTCGCTGTCTCACCGTCCACATCAAACCAGTCCAAGGACTTGGACGCGTTGAACCTGGAAACTTCCGAATCGGCCAAGTAAGTCGACATTTTCGCATTGATTTCATCCAATCGCTGCTGGACTTTTGCCTTCAAATCGGCGGCCTGCATTTCATCAATGGCGACAGCCACCGTCACCTTGTATTCAATTGGCCCAAAGCAAGTGCCTTCGATGATGGTGGTTTGCCCAACCAATCGGCAAGTTGATGCACCCAGCAAGCAAAGGGCACAAAGCATAATCAACAGACGATTTCTAACGCTCCAAGGGAACATTGTTTTGCATCCTGTCAAAAGGAAACGGCCCCGATCATGAATTCTTTCAGGGCATAAAAAAACGGTAGGCAACATCAAGGTTAGCCTACCGCTGAAATTCTAAATCTAGCAACCAAACCTTCCAACCCAATGGGCCAACACTAATGCCCTAAACTCGGCATAAGAAACAGGCGATTTGCGTCATGATTCAGCCAAGCCTATCCGCCAAAGTCGTCGAAGGCGATGTTTTCAGGTTCAACACCCAGCTCATCCAACATCTTAAAGACAGCCGAGTTCATCATCGGTGGGCCGCAAATGTAGTACTCAATGTCTTCAGGTGCCGCATGTTTGTCCAAATAATTCTCGCGCAGCACGTTGTGAATAAACCCTACATAGCCAGTCCAGTTATCTTCTGGCAGTGGTTCGGATAATGCGATGTTAAATTTGAAGTTTGGAAAGTCTTTCTCAATTTGACGGAAGTGGTCAACGTAGAACAGTTCCCGCATACTGCGGCCACCGTACCAGTAAGTAACCTTCCGACCAGTCTTCAAGTTCTTAAACAATTCGAAGATGTGAGAACGCAGCGGAGCCATACCTGCACCGCCGCCGATATAAACCATCTCAGCTTCGGAATCCTTAATGAAGAACTCACCATAAGGTCCGCTGATCGTAACCTTATCACCAGGCTTCAATCCGAAGATGAAGGATGACATCTTTCCAGGTGGCAGTTCAGGTTGACGTGGCGGCGGCGAGGCAACGCGCACGTTCAGCATGATAATGTCTTTTTCTCCCGGGTAGTTCGCCATCGAATAAGCCCGAATGACTTCTTCGTCCACCTTCGAAACAAATTGCCAAATGTTATACTTGTCCCAATCTTCGTGGAATCTTTCTTCAATCACAAAATCTTTGTAATTGACAGTGTGCGGTGGACTTTCGATCTGGATGTATCCACCCGCTTTGAAAGCAACTTCTTCACCTTCTGGCAATTGAAGCACTAATTCTTTGATGAACGTTGCAACATTATGATTGGAACGAACGGTACATTCCCACTTCTTGGTTTCAAAGACTTCTTCGGGAACTTCGACCTTCATATCCTGGCGAACCGCGACTTGGCAGCTAAGGCGTTCACCTTCACGAGCTTCCCGCTTGTTGATGTGCCCTTTCTCCGTGGCTAGGATCTCTCCACCACCTTCGAAGACACGAACCTTGCACTGAGCGCAAGTACCACCACCGCCGCAAGCTGACGAGATGAAGATGCCGGCATCTGCCAAAGCAGCCAACAATTTGCCACCCGCAGGAACCACTAGTTCCTTCTGTTCGTTGATCAGGATCCTTACGTCGCCGGAATCCACTAGATTCTGCCGAGCAACCAAAATGATTCCTACCAACGCCAAAACGATGACGCAAAAGAAAACAACACCAAGAACAATTTCCATTTTGTATTTCCCCGCTTTTGTTGGCGAGACTTCATTTTTGATGGAGCGAATTGGAAATGATAAATGCCAGGCCAACCATTAAAAGACCAGCCATTAAAATGTCACTTGACTTAGCAAGCCAACATTTCAGCAAACCTATACCTCTAGATTCCTGAAAATGCCAAGAATCCCAAGGACATCAAACCTACGGTGATAAACGTGATGCCTAGACCCTGAAGTCCGGCCGGCACGTGTGAATACTTCATTTTTTCACGAATAGCCGCCAGCAATACAATTGCCAAAGCCCAACCGAATCCTGAGCCAATTCCGTAAACCACGCTTTGCGAAAAATCATAACTGCGTTCCACCATAAATAGTGATCCGCCCAAAATGGCACAGTTCACAGTAATCAACGGCAGGAAAATACCTAATGCCGAAAACAAAGCAGGAACAAACTTCTCTAAAACCATTTCCAGAATCTGCACCATTGCCGCAATCACGCCAATGAACGAGATCAGCGACAAAAAGCTAAGGTCGACACCTTCGTAAATGGCACCGGGCTTTAGAAGGTAAGAATAGATCAGGTTATTAGCAGGAACCGTAATCAATTGAACTGCAATCACAGCAACCCCAAGACCGATTGCGGTTTTGACGTCCTTGCTGATCGCAATAAAGGTGCACATTCCCAGAAAGAATGACAGCGCCAAGTTCTCAACGAACGCAGCTTGCAAGAATAAAATGATGATTTCCATTGTTGCTTACGCCTTTTCAATCTGTGATGGCTTGAAGGTTCGCAGAATCCAGATAAAGAAACCAATCAGGAAAAATGCACTTGGCGCCAACAACATCAAACCATTTGAAAATTGTTGCTTAAACTCGGGGGTCGTGATCCCAATACCGAACAAAGACCACGAACCGAATAACTCCCTGAAGAACGCCACCAGCATGAGGACCAAACTGTAGCCCAAACCATTGCCGATCCCGTCAACAAAACTGTCCGAAGCGGTGTTGGACATCGCAAACCCTTCGGCTCGCCCCATCACGATACAATTTGTGATGATCAGACCCACAAAAACACTCAGTTCTTTGCTGATATCATACAAATATGCTTTTAGAATCTGATCCACCAAAATCACCATCGACGCAATCACTGTCATCTGTACGATAATGCGAATGTTTCCGGGGATGATCTTGCGAATCATTGAAATCGCGGCACTTGAAAACGCGGTCACCACGGTCACTGCAATTGACATCGTCAACGCCTTGTCCATTCGGGTGGTCACAGCCAACGCACTACAGATCCCAAGAATCTGCAGGGCAATCGGGTTGTTATCAAATATGGGTCCGAAAAGAATCTCGGTGTAACTTCTCTTACCGGCCATGTTTCTTTCCAACAGTAAAGGATAATCGTCGTTGAACCGACGTTGTTTTCGTCTCTAATCTACAACTCGCTGCCTAACACTTCACGGCCCAATTCGTTGCCCCGCCCAGAGCACTGATTAGGCCACATCGGAACTAATTGGATGCCAATGCCGACGTGGTCTTCTTTTGACTCTTGATGTACTGGCCAAACCCTTCTGGTCCCATCCAGTAGGTCAACATATTCTGAACGCCTCGGCTAGTAATTGTAGCTCCCGACAGTCCATCGATTTGAAATTTGTTCCCTGCCGAACCCTTGACCACTTGAATCGCAACATCTCCGGCGGTGTTGTAAACAACTTTACCTTCCCACTGCTGCTTCCAAGACAAATTATCAACTTCGCCACCCAGACCGGGTGTCTCTTTGTGCTCGTAAAAAGTGAGATAGGCAACCGTTTTCAAATCAGGCTGCAACGCAATAAAACCCTTCAAAGTCGACCACAAACCCTTCCCTCGAATCGGGAAGATGTAGCGGACCGTTGCGTCTTTTCTGATGTAAACGTGCGAGTGATTCTCCCGGCGTTTAATCTTGGCAACATCTTCAGCGGACGGAATATCCGTGTACGCATCGGCCTTCTTCAATTCAGCGACTTCAATTTGTCGAAATTCGGCCGGCACTGGATATTCACTGGTTACATCTTGGCCGGTCTCCAAGTCAACAATGATATCTTCAAAATTGGCCTTGAAAAATTCGTCGATCTCCGCACCCGACATTTTCCCGAACTTCGTTCGCTCTTCGGTATCCGCCGCCGAGGCAAACAAGATGTTCTTCTGGGTATCAATCTTCACCCAATAATCTTGCGTACTCTTCAAGCCGACCGCTGCCACCGAAACCAACAGTGCGCAGACTCCGCACACCCCAGCAGCAACTCCGAATGTATTTCCGATACTATCACGCGACATTGCGGGCGAGCCTCCGGCTAATGTTTGCTTGAACCACAAAATAATCAATAAGCGGGGCACAACAGTTAGCAAACAAAATCGCCAACATGATCCCCTCGGGGAAACTAGGGTTCACCGCGCGAACCAAAACCGTCATGAAACCAATCAGGAACCCATAAATCCATTTACCCGTTTCCGTCATCGAGGCCGAAACCGGATCCGTGGCCATAAATACCGTGCCAAACGCAAATCCACCCAAAACCATGTGCCACCATGGCGGAGTCGCGTAAATTGCAGTGTCCCAATCCATCTGACTGATTAGGCCACTGAACAGGCCCATGCCAACCATCACACCCAACATGATTCGCCAAGATCCAACGCCCGCGGCAATCAAGATAAAGGCACCGATCAAGCAAGCCAAGGTCGACGTTTCACCCATCGAACCATGTATATTTCCAATGAAGCAATTCATCCAGGTCACCGGCGCATCCCAGGTGATTCCGGCTACCGAGCCTTTCACACCTTCCAATGCTGCATCGACATTGGTTCCCGTGCCCGCCACCGACAACGCACCCAGGCCCGTTGCACCAGAATATCCATCTGCCGCAGTCCAGACCTTGTCACCCGAAATGAATGGCGCGTTGTTGAAATACAGAAACGCTCGAGCCGTCAAAGCCGGATTCAGAAAATTACGACCCGTTCCTCCGAATATTTCTTTGCCAACAACCACACCAAAAATGATGCCGATCGCTACCTGCCAAAGAGGCATGTCGGCAGGCAAAGTAAGCGGATAAAGAGAACTGGTGACCAAAAAGCCTTCGTTAATTTCATGTTTGCGGACAACGGCAAAAAACGCTTCGCACAATCCACCTGCCGCCAGACCCATGACCCAAATCGGCACAAAGTACAACGCACCATGCACCATCGATTTAAACAAGTACGTCGGGCTGAACAAATTGCCGCTGAAGGTTCCCGCATCCGTAACATCAATTCCCAGGAATTCCAGAATTGGCAAACGCCAGTTAGGTCCCTGTGATGTAAAAAACGTTCCCAAATAAGCGCTGAATGTCGTTTCCGCCGGATTGACCAAGCCCAGCGTTTTTATCGCTGCCTCCCGATCGAATTCAACTCCTGCTGCAACCGCTTGGGCTTCCAAGCCTTGCATGCCCATTTGGTATACGTGATTTGCCTGAAAACCAGTGTTGTACAATGCCATGAAGAAGCAGGGCAACAACGCCAGCACCACCATCGACATCATTCGCTTCAGATCAATCGCGTCGCGAACATGAGTGGACCCCTGAGTGATTTCGCCTGGCGTGAACGCAAAAGTGTCGTGCGCCTCCCACACCGGATAAAACCGCTCCAGCTTTCCACCTTTTTTGAAATACGGATCGACCCAATCGTGCTGTCCGCGGATAAATTTACCTAGCCACTTTATCACTATTTCTAACCCTCTTTCTCGATACGAGTTAGGTTTTCACGCAAAATTGAACCGTACTCATACTTACCCGCACAGACGTAAGTGCACAAAGCTAAATCATCTTCGTCCAATTCCAACGCACCCAATGACTGGGCCGCATCTGAATCGTTAGTAATCAATGCCCGCAACAATTGAGTCGGTAAAATGTCCAAAGGCATCACTTTTTCGTAATTGCCAATCGGCACCATCGCTCGCTTGCTGCCACCGGTACTGGTCGTAAAATCAAAACGCTTGCCAAACAACCATGAACCTAAGTACACTCGCGAAAGCGAAAATTTGTCTGGACCAGGCAATTGCCAACCCAAAAACTCTCGCTCGTCGCCTTCCTCCAGGACTGAAACTTGGTTGTGTTAACGACCCAAATAATTCGATTCTTCAGTCCGGGTCCTGCCACCTAACACCGAACCGGAAATTACTCGGTTATGTTCACCGATCAACTGCTTGGTCGTCAAATCATCTAAGTTTGCCCCCACGATCGTGCGAACCAATCGCGGATTCTTGACTCTAGGCCCAGCCAAAGAAATCACTCGCTCCGCGAAAATCTTGCCCGTCTGGAACAAACAACCGATCGCGATCACGTCTTGGTAATTGATGTACCAAACCGTCTTGTTAGGCCCGACGGGATCAATCATGTGGATATGAGTTCCAGGTAGGCCCGCAGGATGGGGGCCGGCAAATTCATGAACCCTAACGCTCCCCGCGGCCTTGACTGGCAAATTCACATTAGGCGCTGTACACAAGTGAACCGCGTGGTCACCCATGACATCCAACACGTTCATGCCGGCAACAAAATAATCCTTATACTGGGCAATCACCAATTCAGGATCCGCCGCCAAAGGATGGGTATCAATCGCGGTCACAAAAATAGAGTGAGGCTGTTGCGTTGGGTCAGCCACCTTGCTGAACGGTCGAGTCCGCAAACCAACCCAAGCTCCGGACTTCAGCAAATTATCAACAATCAATTGTCGAGGAATTTTGGTCAAATCGCCGTAGGTCGGGAATTCGACGGCCGTTTCGCCGTCACGTTGAACCACCAAAGACACGAATTTCCGCTTTTCGCCTCGGTTGATCGAAGAAACTACACCACCCACCGGCGATGTATATATCACACCCTTGGTCTTTTTGCACTCAAACAATGCTTGGCCAGCAGCGACTTTGTCACCTTCATTCACCAGCATTGTTGGCTTCATACCAATGTAATCGTCGCCCAAAATGGCAACCGATCCAACCAATGGGCCTTGATCGATCCGTTGCTCCGGTTGACCAGAGATCGGAAGATCACAACCGCGTCGTACATTATGAACCATGGCTTCTAATTAACCAATCTTAAGTTCAATTCGGAATGGAAGTCGCCCGAAAACAAACCTTCGAAAGCTCATTTCGCTCCCGATCCGTGTCTTCCAGACGAACCAAATAATTTGTTCTAAACCTTAGCGTCGCCACTTGCGCTGGGCGGAAATACTTGCCCGAACCATCATTCAACCGCACGATTCAACCCATGGTCGAAAATCAGCACGGCGGGGGAAGCGAAATGACTTGCCCAAAGCACCAGCACTGAGTCCAAAATTTAGACCCTGACCCGCTACTCAACCTCAGCCGTACCTTCGTCTTTCCCATCGCAATCACTTCAAAACAATCGTGTCACCAAAAACGGCGAATGCGAAAGTTTTTCGTCCAACCGCCAGAAATTCCCGCAGCAAACAAATCATTTGCCCAACCAAAGCGAAAATCTAGCCCCTTCATCGATCCCAATTCAAATCCTAAACCTTTGTAAAAATTTGGTCAATT
>JBDNHU010000351.1:0-2365 GCA_041688615.1 Mariniblastus sp.
TCGCAAGCAAACGCAGCGCGCCAAACGCCGCGACAACAAAAAGCGGCAGAGCAAACTAAAACGAAAATAACCCACCCCAGCAAGCCCAAACAGTCAACGGTACTCAGAGACGCTTACCGTCATACGGCAGGAAACTCATCCCTTGCCCGGAAATTGCCTCCGCCATACCAATTGGACTTATTGCCGTCTCAAAGATGAAAGTGCCAAACTCATCAGTCTCACGCAATTGGGCCGCATCTGCAAAGTACGGTCGAATTCCGGCTATCGCGGTCTTGTTCTGCCTCGCCATTCGCTCCAGCGTCGTAAGAATATCAACTGGTGGTTCCTTGGAAACGTACAATTTGTGAAGGTTCGAGGTTGAACTATCCTTCATCTCCAATAAACGCTGAAACAGAGCGTCGGCCGCCGCATCTGCAGATGAAGCACTCCAACTCCTGTCAAACCAGATTTCATCCTGTCGTTTCTCGGCCGGTGTATGAACGTTGTTGCTATTATTGGCTGGATATATGCGTGTGTAATAGAACGGGTAGAGGTGCCACCCAAAATCTTCTGAAACAATTCTGCCACCCGCTTTGAATTCGTTTAACAAGCTAATGGCGAACGGATATTTCTCAAGAAATGCAGCTTCGATTTCCTCGGGAGTATCTAAGTAGCCGCATCCGTCCAGGTCGACGCCAGAGTCTGTATTCGCATCGTCTTGGGCTTGAGTTTTGACCGAGACGTAATTGGCGTCGGTCAGGTTTTGCTGCACAACCCATTGCGCGCATGGCACCTTTTTTAATTCTGGAAATCGATTAGACGATCCTGAGAACTCGCATTCCAATAGCATGGCGTGATGGAATAACTATCGGTTCGCCAACCCGTCGCGAGCCTGGCACCGATTGTTTTTCTCCGATCGCCCAGAACTTGGGTCGGTGGCCAGTGCCACCCGAGACTTGTCCCTTTATTACCGGCTAATCGAATCAGCCGACCAACATCACAGAAAACAAGACATTCCCGTTTGTTTACCTTCACACGTTTGTTTACCTTCACACGTTTGTTTACCACAATGGAGTGATAACCATGACAGTAACGTCTCGCTCAGCGAAACCGACTCATTCGAAATCGGCGCCCGTTCTAACGAAGTCAAAGCCGACGACGCCACCGAACCTGGAGGGGGATTTGAAACGCCTCAAGCTTCCAACGTTCTTGGCGGAGTATTCTTCGCTGTGTGCTCAATGTTCTCATGAAGACGCAACGTACACGGACTACCTTTCGCGTCTGGCAATCGCGGAGCTTTCGCAACGCGACAGCAAAGCGTTTCAGCGTCGAATCAACGCAGCGAAGTTACCGGCTCAAAAAGAACTTAGCGACTTCGACTTCAAGGCCATCCCAAGTCTCCACAAACAAAAGATGTTGGAGTTGGCACGCTGTGGGTTTATTGAGGAACGCACCAACATTGTGATGGTAGGACCTCCGGGCGTGGGGAAAACCCATCTCGCCAACTCCCTGCTGCTCAGTGCATGCCGAACCGGATATCGCGGAAGGTTTTTCACTGCATCGGAGATCGTCAACACGTATCGTGAGGCACGTGAAGATCGAGTGGTCAGTCGCCTCGAAGCAAGCCTGAAAAAGCTAGATCTGATCGTGATTGATGAACTGGGCCACCTTCCGATTGATCGTGCGGGAGCGGAAAGTCTGTTTGGATTTTTCAGCCTTGGTTATGAACAAGTGAGCGTCATTGTGACGACAAATCTACCGTTCGCACAATGGCCGCAAACCTTCGCCGGAGACCAACGAATGACCGGAGCTCTGGTCGACCGCTTGACCCACCGAGTGGAGATCCTGGCGATCGATGGCGACAGTTACCGACTCAAGCAGAGTCGCAAATCAAAGAGTTAATCTAAATAAGACCGTGAAACAAGGCCGCCAAGTGGCCCCCTTTTCGACTGCCATCTCCACCACCAACAGTTTCAACAATTATTCGGACATCCCCCGCAAAAAGTCGAACGTACCGACAGTCCGCCGCAACGCACGATTCGTAAAGTGGCACAAACTACTCACCAATCAATGGGTCTGCTTTGTCATTGGGCTTCGGCCATCGATAGTCTTTTTGTTTGCAAAATCCATCGATTTCGATCGAACCATTGGCATAAAGTTTGACTACCGAATAACCGTTGTTGTCCAGGCCTGCGCCTTCGACCATGGCAACGAACGTGCAGTAATGAATGCCCAGAATTTCCTTCAAATCGTTTTGATGACTGTGACCTTGAAACACAGCTAACACTCGTTCAGACTCTTGCAACACAATCCGTACCGCCTTGGCATTATCGCGGTAGGGACGGCTGTTGCCAGCCGCCCCCCGCACAGATCCGTACGTGAAGAA
>JBDNHU010000352.1:0-9852 GCA_041688615.1 Mariniblastus sp.
GCCAAATTTGGCTGCACAAGGCATGAATTCGGGGTTAGGCGGCGCAGCAAACATTCCCGCCATGCCAGGCAACGAGTACAACAAGTTGGCGACCGCGGTCACCCCCGATGCTCCAACATCACAAGCAGCAACGCCAGTTCGTCCGAATCCAGGTGCAGGATTCCGACCTGGATCCATTGCTTCGGCATCGGGACTACCGGCGTTTCCAACGGCGAATCCAAATCGTCCGAGCGTATCCCCAACATCACCACTTGCGGTACCTCAGGGCTACCAACAGACGCCTACCCAGTCCTATCCCACCACACCGCACGGTAGTTTTCGACCGCAAACAGATAATGTTCAGCCATCGAATTATCAATCCAGTTCGCCTACCTCTGACTTGCCGGCATTCCCAGTCAAGGCAAATTTTGGCCAAGGGCCCGCAGGAAGTCTGAACTCGGCCAGCACGCACGCTGTGGGCGCTCCCGAAGGGATGGTTTGTGTTGGCGATCAATGCTCAGTGCCACAGTAATTTGCCCAGCGCCACCGTAATTTACCGCGTGGCTCAATCATTAAGAGAATGGCAGCTATAAAAATACCAGCACGCACCGCAAGCAAGTGGATAATGTTTTCCTTTGTTTGCGGTGCGTGCTTGTATTGCAGCAAGTTTTCTTATGCCTTCTGCCTTCTGCCTTCTGCCTTAGGTCTTAGGTCTTAGCGATTATGAGTGGTCTAGCAAGAGATTGGGTGGGAACTGGGACGTGGTAATTAAGATTCCAGAAGTAGGGCCCTAGGGCTTAGGTTTACCCACAAGTTGCGTTGATTTTACGAGTAATTCTGGCAAATTGTGTGTGATAGCAAAGAAATAATTGGAGATGTGTTGAACCATTGTGCGTGATGTCCCTTATTAGTCGTGTTGGAATCGCACGCAATAAGGAAACCTTGTGATGGAAAATGGACTGAGTTTTGGTGAGCGTAATTTTGGACTTGCCGTTTTGGGTGATAAACGCCGAACGAACCAATTGGTGGAACTGGCCGGCCAGATGGCTCACCGTCCAGGCGGTTCCTTGCCCGAAAAATTAACCTCTCCCAAAGACCTAAAAGCCATGTATCGACTGTTTGACTGCGATCAAGTTACTCATCAAGCGGTCCTTGCTGCGCACCAAGAGTATCTGCTTAAGACATTGCTTCCCGCGCGGAGCGGTTTCACGCTGGTCATCCACGACGCAACGGAACTGGAATATACCAAACACTACTCTCTCAGCGAGGATCTGGGGCAAATTGGAAACGGTTTTCGCCGTGGCTACATCGCTCAAAATTCATTAGTTGTTTGTCCGGCAACCCGAGCCACGTTGGGACTTGCCAATCAAGTCCTTTATCGTCGGGCAAAAGTAAAAAAAGGAGAGACGTGTAGCGAGCGACGCAAACGTGACTCTCGCGAAAGTCTGCTGTGGCTCAAGGGCGTTGAGCCTTTGCCGGCCAATCGCCAGATCGTCGATGTTTGTGATCGAGGCGCCGATAATTCGGAGTTTATCGAACACGAAGCCAACAGTGGTCGGACTTTTTTGATTCGTTCGAGCATCAATCGGAACTGCTTTGTCGGTCACGACGAAACGGACAACCCAGAGCCCCGGAAGCTTCATGATGATGCCCGCACGCATGCGATGGCGGGGACTTGGGAACTGGAAATCGCGGGCAAAACGGAATTCAAAAGCCCTAACGGTAAAGGCAAAAAACAAAACGTTACGCGAAAAAAACGTACTGCGACGATGGCCGTCAGCTTTGCCCCGATTCAGCTAAAGGTTTCGCGCTCCAAAACATCAAGTCCAGCCTGCGTTTGGATCGTGCGGGTTTGGGAAGTCAATCCACCGGCGGATCAAGAGCGACTGGAGTGGTTCCTCTTGACCAATCATCCTGTGACGACATTTGAAGAGGCCAACGAAGTGGTTGGCTGGTATGAAACCAGATGGGTTATTGAAGAATATCACAAGTGTCTCAAGACGGGCATGAGTATCGAAGGATACCAGTTTACCGATACCCGGCGTCTTGAGCCTGCGATCGCGTTGACTTCGATCACGGCGATCACCTTGTTAAATCTTCGCGACGACAGCCGTCGGGAAGAAACCAAAGATCGCCCGGCCATCGAATACATTGACCAGGAGTATATTGAAGTTCTCTCGGCGTGGCGTCACGGCACTCCCAAAATGGAATGGACGGTCAGCCAATTTGTGTTAGCGCTGGCTCGACTCAGCGGCCACCAAAACCGAAAGAGCGATCATCCACCGGGTTGGCAAAAATTGTGGAAAGGCTGGCACGAACTCCACGCCATGCTCACCGGAGCCCGTATCGCAAAAAAAAAACAAAACTTGTGGGTAAACCTAAGCCCTAGGGACCCGGTGTCATAAAAAAAGCCTGCCAACCGACGCTTGGAAGCACTGTTCAAGCGGCGCGTTGCACTAGTATGAGGTCGTGAATTTTGTGCAGCAGCGAGGCTTAGCTACCTTGCAAGCGATTTAAGTTTGGCTGGCGGAACGTACGTGAAGCCATTTCAGTAAGGTCTTTCGCCGAGAGCCCTCCGCCAGAGAACAGAGCCCTCCGCAGGGCACTCCAAGCCGGACGGTGAGTCGCACGGTAGGCCTTTGAAATCGTTGCACTTGCTTTACTTTACCAAATCTCTCTAGAATCAGATTTGCCAGCGTCGTGAAATAGTATTTCCTGGTAATCCAGACAACAAAGTCTACCGTACTGCCCTTATCGTTTTCTAAATCAAACATGAACCAACCAAAGACCGCGATCTCTCCAACTCGTAGCCAAGATTATCCAGAATGGTACCAGCAAGTTATTCGCGCCGCTGACCTAGCTGAAGCCTCGCCGGTACGCGGTTGCATGGTGATCAAGCCCTGGGGTTACAGCATCTGGGAACATACGCAACAGCAATTGGACAGCATGTTCAAAGAGACTGGGCATGAGAACGCCTACTTTCCGCTTCTGATTCCGATGAGTTTTTTGGAAAAGGAAGCTGAACATGTGGAAGGGTTCGCCAAGGAATGTGCCGTCGTCACTCATCATCGTCTGGAGCCCGATGGAAAAGGGGGCTTGCGTCCTGCTGGTCCCTTGGAAGAGCCGTTGATCATTCGCCCCACCAGCGAAACCATCATTGGAGCGATGTTCGCCAAGTGGGTGCAGTCGTATCGTGATTTGCCCATCAAGATCAATCAGTGGGCCAACGTCATGCGTTGGGAAATGAGGCCGCGTATGTTTCTTCGCACGTCTGAATTTCTGTGGCAAGAGGGACATACGGTCCATGCTACAGACGCAGAAGCCTGGGAGGAAACCCGGCAAATGTTAGACGTGTATGCCGAATTTGCCGAATCTTATATGGCGATGCCCGTGGTCAAGGGCGAGAAGACCGAGACCGAAAGGTTTCCAGGCGCGGTTGCGACCTTAACCATCGAGGCACTGATGCAAGACTGCAAAGCGTTGCAGGCGGGTACTTCGCACTTCTTGGGTCAAACGTTTTCCAAGGCTCAGGGTATTAAATTTCAATCCGACACGGGGGATGAACAATTTGCCTGGACCACTTCGTGGGGTGTGTCGACTCGGTTGATTGGTGCACTGATTATGACCCATTCCGATGATGACGGTCTGGTGGTGCCTCCGAAATTGGCCCCGAAGCATATCGTCATTTCGCCAATCTATCGTGACGATGCTCAACGCGTCCTAGTCATGGATTACTGTCGTTCCTTGGAAGCGGAACTCAAGTCGATTTCTTATCACGGGCATCCGTTACGGGTTTGGCTGGACGATCGTGACGTTCGCGGCGGCGAAAAGAAGTGGCAGCACATCAAGAAGGGTGTGCCGATTCGAGTGGAAATTGGTGCACGAGATATCGAAAAAGATGGCCTGTTCATGGGGCGACGAGACGAGCCCAAAAGCAGTGGGATTTCGCGCAACGAATTTGTTGCTAACGTGGTAAAGACATTAGACGATATTCAGCAGAATCTGTTTGAGCGAGCGTTGGCGATGCGGACGGCCAATTCGCACCGGATCGACAGTCTGGATGAATTTCGGCAATTTTTCTCGAGTGGTGAAAGCGAGCAATCTGCCAAACAAGGTGGTTTTGTGTATTCACACTGGTCGGAATCGCCTGAAATGCATGAAGTTCTGAAGGACTTGAAGGTGACGCCAAGGTGTATTCCGCTGGATGCCGAAGTTGAAAATGGTAAGTGTATTTTCACGGGGAAACCGAGTGAAAAACGCGCTATTTTTGCGAAGGCCTACTAGGTGCGCTGGTTTAGTTTTTAATTGAATATTGAAATATTTGATCCCGTATTGCTATTTATCTTGAAATGGAAATTATGGCCAATTCGATTGTGATTTTTGGCGCTTCGGGTGATCTGACCAGTCGCAAACTAATTCCTGCGATCTATTCGTTATTTTGCAAAAAGTATTTGCCTGAAGATACGATGATCATTGGTGTGTCTCGCACTCAATTTTCAAGCGAACAATGGCGTGAAGAATTGCGAGCGACCACGAAAGAATTTTCACACCGATATACGGACGAACGCTGGGACGAATTTTGCCCGCGAATTCACTATGTTGCGGGCGATGTTTCCAAGCCGGAAGACTTTGTGCAGCTGCGAAAAGAACTCTTTAAAATTGAAAAAACGGCGGACGGAAATCGGGTTTACTATCTATCGATAAGTCCGAAACTTTATGGCCCAACGATCGCCAGCATGGGGGAAGCTCATGCCCAACAGTTGGACGGAATTGACGAACTTCCGCTGCGTGGTAATACGAAACGCCGAGTCGTTATCGAGAAACCATTCGGGACGGATCTGGTGACCGCTCAGAAATTGAATCAGCAAACGCACGAGGTATTAGAAGAATCTCAGGTTTATCGAATCGATCATTACTTGGGTAAAGAGACCGTTCAAAATTTGATGGTTTTGCGTTTTGCCAACAGTATCTTTGAGCCGATCTGGAATCGAAATTACATCGATCACGTTCAAATTTCCGTCGCCGAAGAAGTGGCAATTGGTCGCCGCGCCGGCTACTACGATAATGCAGGCGTGTTGCGCGATATGTTTCAAAACCACCTGCTGCAATTGTTAGCAATTACCGCGATGGAAGCACCGGCGCAATTCAATTCCAATTTAGTGCGTGAAGAGAAGGTGAAAGTTCTTCGATCCATTCAACCGATGAAGCCGCAGCAGGTGGCCGAGAATACCTTGCGTGCTAGGTATGATGGATATCTTGATGAAGAGGGAGTGCCGGCCGACAGCCAAACTGCGACCTTTGCCGCGATTCGTCTGCACTTGGATTCGTGGCGATGGAATGGTGTGCCGTTCTACTTGCGAAGCGGTAAAGCGATGAACTGTCGCACAACTCAAATTGTAATCCAATTCCGCCAGCCTCCAACTTTGTTGTTCGCGGACCGGAATTCTGCACTGCCGGAAGCGAATCGCCTGGTGATTCAAATTCAGCCAGCGGAAGGAATTCAGTTACAGTTCCAGACGAAAGTCCCCGATGCCGGAATGCGCATTCGTTTGACTGACTTGGATTTCAAGTTTCAAAAAGAATTCGCTGGTGAGATGCCAGATGCCTACCAACGCTTGCTACTGGATGCACTTAATGGCGATGCCAGTTTGTTCTTGCGAAGCGACGAAGTTGAATTAGCTTGGGGCATCATCGACCCGATTATTAACACGTGGTCCCATCAGCAAACACCTATTCTGCACAGCTATCCCCAGGGACAGTGGGGACCGTTGGCATCCAATGAGTGGATCAACAAGCAGGGGCACTCGTGGTTTGATGTGTGCCCAGTGTTGCATTAGACTTGCATTGATTGTTGATCAAGCGAAGTAGCATAAACGGCAGCGAAGGTCGCCGTAGATCGTCTGTCGACTTAGGCTATTGTAGAACGCGTCTGGAAATCGCAGGTCAGCTGCGCTGGTGTCTTGTTAAATAGAGCATGTCGCTCCGCCGGACTGGGGCCAATTCATTGTATTTGAGCGCGATGATCCGAACCCAACTAAGCCCCGACCCTAATGGTTGGCGTGCTGCCGGCTAGAGACTTTGGCCTGTGAGTTTGCCGCATTGGCCTTCATGGTTTTCCGCCGATCGCAGGCTTCTAAATTTGTCTTTCGGGAATGCCGTCCAAACTGTTCTGAATCCCTGGCAGGCGACAATCGCGGGGTTGTCCTTGGTTTTTGCGACCGTCCCAGAATGGCGTTGAATTATCGATCGGCGCGGGTGTAATCGCCCGAAGCAGCGGGTAGAATAAGGGCGTTAAATCTTGTGGGCTGATTGACTCACTTGTGAGCACGTGAGTGTTCGGAGTGACCTTTGCTGCTCAACTTGTCTTTTCTAACTTTCAATGCGACCGGGGATCTTTGTGATGCGTCTGCAATCAGACCGCCATTTCAATCGCATCGTTCAGCGAATTGCCAATTCAACATCTCTTGCGTTGATGTTTGCGCTGCTAAGTGTGACGACCTGGATTTCTGGGTGTGGTTCATCCACGCAACAGGTCAACGTGACTCCACGAGTGGAGGGCGAAGAAGTCCAGTATTCATTATCTGAACCGGTGCCGCTTCCTGGTAATCATGATGAAAAAACCATCACCGTTAGTGCCGCGCCTAGCCAAGCAGGTATTCCGGGGACGGGTGCGAATACTGCTGACAATAAGTCGAGGAAACTGACGGAATTCGATCCTGAAAACATGCGAGTCAAAGCCAATCACTGGGTTGCGATCCAGAGTGAGGGCGTGTCGGTGAAAGAAGATTTTAATGGTGTTTTACGATATTCGATGCGTCGCGGTGATTTGTCAGTGAAAACAGTGCCAGGCACTCGGTATTTTGTTCGTTCACGCCGACCCGCCAGTTTGGCCGCAGAGCAAGGGAAAATTTTTGAAACGCCTTTGTTTATTACCGATCACACGCCGCTGACCATTTTGCCTGAATTACAGACGGTTTCTGGTTCAAACGTGGTTAGTCAGCCTGAACGGTTGTTACCGTTGAAGCCCTATCAATATCATATGGTCCTGTTGACCGATCGCCCAGAGACTTTTCGTTTCTTAAGTGTGTTGCCTTCGATTCGAAATGTGCGGCTTAACAGTCTGATTTTGGATGAGGCGACATTTGACCAAGATAATATCGGACCCGTAGAAGACTACTCTAGCAATGCCAGCGAAAAATTCAGAATCGAATCGGTGTTTTATAAGTTGACCGTTTCAGACTGGGGAAATCGAGTTGAATTGCCATCGAACGTCCAGCAGTGGACATCCATTGCGTATTTGGTCTGGGATGATTTTTCTCCCGAACGATTTAGTCTAGAACAGCAACAGGCACTGATTGATTGGATTCATTTTGGCGGACAGTTGATCGTCAGTGGCGACGCGATTGATTCGCTGAATCAAAGTTTTCTGAAAGACTATTTGCCGGTGCGTCCAACGGGCTCTCAGAATAGCCCATCCAGTGATTTGCTTCCGATGTTGGCGAATTGGACATTGGAACGCAATAATCTGGGTGAATTGCTTGTGCCCAGTTTTGGCGCGGCGGACACCTTTGTCAGAAAAACGTGGGAACTGCAGGAATCGGCCACGCAATTGCCTAAAACCGATGGTTTAGTTGTCGAACACAATATTGGTAAAGGCCGAGTGGTGGCGGTTGCTTTCCCTTTGAACCTTCCCAAGCTTCGCAGTTGGACCGGTTTAGATAATTGGTTCAACAGCTGCCTGTTGCGTCGTATGGGGCGGAGCCATGAACTGGATGCATTTGAGAATCAGGGCCTCGATTTGACGGGGGCGGGCCAAGGATTCAGCTGGACCGAGCGTGGTTTTGTAAGTGATCAGGCGGGGGTTTATTCGACATTACGTTTCGCTGCACGGGATTGGGTCGGCGTTGCCCTTGATGATGTTTCAGACAACTCAAATAGTTTGACAAATGTGCCCTCGAAGGTGCTGGTCGACGCGCTTAGCAGTCGTTTTGAAAATGTGAGTCAGCATTACTCGCCAGGGGCCTGGGATGATTACAGTGCGATTGCCAAAGCGGCTAGGGCGACCTTGAAGGACCAGGCTGGCATTACACCCCCGCGTCGCGATTGGGTGCTTAAGGCATTGCTGGCGTACCTGGCGGTTCTGGTTCCGTTGAATTATGTTGTTTTCAAGTTGATGGGGCGTCCCGAATGGGCGTGGTTTGCGATTCCAGTGATTGCGGTTGCTGGCGCGATTACGGTCGTTCGTGCGGCGGCGTTGGATATCGGTTTTAGTAACAAACGCCTTCAAGTGAACGTGGTCGAAGTTCCCAAGGATTACACCCGAGCTCACGTCGCTGGCTACGGTTCGCTGTATAGTTCACTGACGAGTCAGTTTCGTTTTGAATCAGAAAATTCCACCACCATTGCCCTCCCCTTTCCTGCATCCACGGTACCCAAGGAATTGTATGAAGAACCTTCGGAATTTACCTTCGAGTATGGCAAGCGGGTAAAGTTTGGGCCTCAGCGAGTGCTTTCCAATACGATGGAAATGTACCACTTCGAACAGATGGCCGATGTTGGCGGCACGTTTGGTTTGGTTGGAAACGATGAAGATGGTTGGAAACTGAGAAACGGAACTAGGATGAATCTTCGGGACGTCGGCGTTTTTCGCCACGATCCAAGAACGAAAGCCCTCTTGGTTTGTAAGATCGATTCGTTGCCGACGGAATCCAACGTTTCAATCAGTTGGAAAATAATGAACGATCCACGCCAAGTGGCTGACACCTGGCAGGAGACCTGTTTTGCTGATTTGGTGAATGCCGCCGAGGGATTGTTGGCTAGGCTGGAGGCCGCTGAAATGACTCCGCTGCTAACGCCTTGGATTGACGTATGCGACTTTTTTCGACAGTCGGAACCGGAGTTTGTTTCTGCGTTGGAAAAAGTTGCCGCTCAAAAAGCGATCGGTGAGGATGAAGTCTTTTCATTGCAGATGCTTAACGATGCGTTGAAGGAAAAGATGTTGGACCAAGAGCTAAGTTTGGGTCGCTTGTTCCGCGTCGTGTCGAAGTTTCCTTTAGGGCCAGGCGAAGCCCGTTTAGTGGGTTGGTCGGACGACCGAATTGACCAATGGCAAGTGACTCCTAGTGCGTCGCAATTTCAACAACGCAATCTGGTGATTGGTCACTTGGCCAGTCCCGATTTACCGGGCTTGATGTACGATAAAAATCTTGCTTACACTCGCAAGTCTGCGAAGAACGAGCAAGGTGATGCCATTGATGCCATTGATGCCATTGATGCAATGGATCCCGAAGAAGACTTTTAGAGGGACCGGCGTACGGTGAGCGACCGGCGTACGGTGAGCCTGAGTGTTTATCGTAGGTTATCGGATGCCGCCAGGTGATTTGAACTTTGGATGCGACTCAATGCGACTCAATGCGACTCAATGCGTTTGAAAGCATTTTGAAAGCATTTTGAAAGCATTTTGAAAGCATTTTGAAAGCATTTTGAAAGCATTTTGATTCCAGTGGCACGCTGTGGAAGCCAAGTTGCCTTAGTCGTGGAAGTTTGATTTGAAATTTTTAAGATGCTTGGCTGCAAAGCGGTACCTGAATTTGATGACGATTTGGTTGGACTGACGATTTGGTTGGACTGACGATTTGGTTGGACTGACGATTTGGTTGGACTGACCATCGAACGTTTCTTGAAGTCTCCTTCCGACCGACGAACGTTACACGTTTCACCTTTTTGCTAAAAAAAATGGACTAGTCTTTGTTATGATTGAATTGGTAAATTTTGGTAAGGCATATGGTGACTTCACCGCGGTTGGGAACCTAAATCTTAAGATTGAAAAGGGTGAAGTGTTCGGCTTCATTGGTCCCAACGGCGCTGGCAAGA
>JBDNHU010000353.1:0-11894 GCA_041688615.1 Mariniblastus sp.
CCGAACCTTGCAAATGACTGCGCCATCTCACTGCCAATCGGACCACTTCCTATCACAGCCAAGCGTTTAGGTAATTGTGTCAGCGAAAACAGATTCTCATTGGTCAAATATTGGACCGTTTCTATCCCTGGAATCACAGGCGCAGATGCTCGGGCTCCCGCAGCAATCACCGCCTTCTTGAATTTCAATTCACTAACTTCAGTCGTTCCACCGGCAACCGACCGAGTGACTGCAATGGTCTGATCGTCGACAAACGTTCCATCCCCAAGGTAGACGTCTACGCCCAGGCCGCTAAATCGCTTGACCGAATCGGCGGGACTTATTTTGGCTCGCAAGCGACGCATACGCTCCATTGCCTTGCCAAAGTCGAATCCAACCGCTCCACTGATCCGCACACCGAACGATTCCGAACCACGAACCGTTGCCGCCACTCGCGCAGCCCCGATCAGTCCCTTGGATGGAACGCAGCCCACATTCAAACAGTCGCCGCCCATCAGTTCGCGTTCAATCAAAGCAACACGTGCCCCCAAACCGGCGGCACCTGCGGCGGTTACAAGTCCCGCTGTCCCGGCGCCAATCACTACCAGATGATAAGGCTGCTTCGGGGTCGGGTTCTGCCATTCCAGCGGGTGAACATTGTCGCCCAGCGTTTGATTGTGGACATCGTATGGCTGAAGTTGAACGAAGTGGCTGTCCATGAAGCACATCCTGTTGGTCGATAGAGATAGAAAAGGTTTAACTGCGGCAAGTATCCCCAGGTTCGCACTAAAAATTGCACTCGAAATTGCAATTCGGCAAGCGTACACAACCGCAAGCTCCCCGGACCGAAACCGCATCCAACCGCAATCTAAAGGAACTTGGGATCCAGGGCAACGCGGCCCGCACTCTGGACAAATTTTCTTTGATTCGCATGCCGCCGATGCTGACGATGTAATTTGGTAAAACTTACGAAAAATCGCATTCATTATGCAACTTTCCTGCCTTCGCCAAGCACCAAATGCCCGATTGGGCGTGGGTTGCCAGGGACCGATTCAGGTTCGGTTGCCTGGTTGGTGGTTTCCAGAGCGTTTGTTCAGGAATCGAGGGCAGTTAGGGATGCCTTGGGACAATTTTCGATTTTCACAGGCGTCAAATTCCACTCCGATCAATATTTCCAGCGGGTCGGCGAATCGTAAAATTGACATCTCCGCCCTAGCATTTTCCAAATTAATAAATCCCAGGCATTCAATTCAAGCTAATCCTAGCCGCCGCCACGAAAGCCAGATCTTCATGCTGGCCCAACTTCGAAATACGTTAGGACAGACCCTACTAAGCCTAGATGGTGAGAATGTGGTTAGCATTTCAAGCAACGTGATCGCCAATTTTCGCCAAGAAACCTTACTCAACTTGCAGGGACAAGCATTGGCGGCGGTGAACGGCGGAATCGTGCAGTCTGTCGCGCCGATGATCCCACTGGAAGTGACCAAGTGGCAAGTGATCAAGCAAGCCGGTCAATTCCTGGCCACAATTGAAGGTGGAACGCTGAACGAACCAACCGCACTGGCCGCAGCTTATGCAATCTATTGTTGCTAATTCGCAAGCCAGCAATTCAGCCTAAGTTCAACCCGAAATGCCCTGGCTTACCGCTCAACTCCCCCTCCCACTTGCTCGCCCCCCTGAATTGACCATTCCCATTTAGAACCAAGCTGTATTATAGCGAACTTCACGCCATTACTTGCTAGTAACAGCCACATTAATCGCCGTTAATTGCCAGAAACAACCTCTAACGGGGATCACAAAAACGGTTCGCCAAGTACCATGGACTGATTACTAGTACCGATTGGAATAGCGGTGATAAGTGCGCCGTCTGCGTCGGCGCGAAGAAATGGGAAGATTAGTCAATAACTTGAGGAGTTGGCGAGATGTTGCGTAAACTTAGTTTTGCCTTTGCAATTGTGGCTGCATTATTGTTCAGTGAATCGGTTAGGGCCGATATTCTTTTGAATTCAGGGTTCGAATCCGGCACTGGCGGCGATGCCGATAGCTGGACAGAAATTAGCGGACCTGCTGGATCGGTCACCCGCAGCGGCGATTCACCCCGAACCGGTTCATTTTCAGCCCATATGACTTTCGATCACGTTAATAATGCTGCGGCGGGGGCGGCTTACTTTATTGAGCAGAATCAAGGCGCTAACACGATCGATAATTCGCTCAACTATAACCTGTCGTTCTGGGCTCGTTCGGAATCAACGGACTTTGATGGCACGAACATGTTCGTCCAAATCCAATGGCTTGACCAAGACAACAGCGATGGCGGAGGCTTCAAAGGCGAAACCTTGGTTTCATTGGTCAGTGAAGGTTTGAACACCACATATCAGCGATTCACTTTGAATGATTTGGATGCCGCTGACGGTTCGGATTCCTTCTTGCTTCGTTTTCAAGTTTCCGCAGGTGCGGTCGATAATATTGCCAATGGTATGTTTGTTGATGACGCAGCGTTATCCGCAGTACCCGAACCAACTTCGCTAAGCCTGTTGGCGTTGGGAAGTTTGGCTGTCCTTTGCCGCAGAAATCGGCGTTAATTCGCTTGCGATTGATCATTGTTAGTCAGCGTGGCCCCGTTTGTACGGCGACACGCTTTTTTTGTTTCTTGACCACGAACCATTTCCCGATCCATGAACCACCGCGTTTGGCAGATTCTTCAAATAGAAATCAACGCCAACACTTAAATTGATTTTCGAAGACTAAAAGTAAACTGCACTTGCGTTCACTACGCATCCCTAATTGGTTGCATGCCGGCGTTGGCACCGATAGATTGATGGTCAGACTTCAAGGACATCGACGCGAACACTTTCTGTGGAAGCGACATTTCTGCCCCTCCGCACACTCGCATACTCGCGGAGTCGATGGCCGCGCGGGACTGCCAACAGCATCGATTTAGCCGCGATTAATCTTCAAGAACCGCAGACTTATCGCACGCAATTTTTTAAAAAAAAGTGAATCAATGAAAACAGGCTCAATCGCAGTGTTGGTCTCCACAGGACTGGCCCTCTGGGCTATCCAAAGTGCCACGGGTCAAAGTATCACCGGCCAAATTACTACCGGGCACAACGTCTTAATACATAACACTTTCGTGCACGCCAGAGTGAGCTCACCAATTTCCGGGCCAGGCCCTTTATCGAAATTTAACATCGCGTCGGTCGACGATACTCAGAAAGTAGCTAAAAAGATGTCACACAAAGCGCTGTTTAAAAAGATGGTCGGCAAGTGGAGAGGCGACTGCAAGACTTGGTTCCAGCCCGGCAAATTAGCTGACCAGTCGGAAGTCATGGGGCAGATTTCCGAGATCCTAGACGGGCGTTTCTTGCGGCATACTTATTTAGGTTCGATGAAGGGAAAACCTCGTCACGGCGATGATACATTAGCTTACAACACAGTCACCAAAGCATATCAATCATCTTGGGTGGATGACTTCCACATGAACTACGCGATTTTGTTTTCGCAAGGGCAAGCGATCGAACGCGGATTTAGCGTTTTTGGCAAATATGACTTCGCCCCAGATCAACCTCAATGGGGTTGGCGTACCGACTTTGACCTAATTGATGACGATCACCTGACGATCACTGCGTTCAACGTTTCACCAGATGGCCAGGAAGCCAAAGCCGTGGAAACCACCTATCAACGCGTGAAGTAGGATGCAGGGAAAATCCTGCATAGGCTACCGAAAATTCTGTGCAAGCTTCTGACCCTTTTTCTGAGTAGCCGGCGGTGTGGGTTCCCCGAAAAAGCGAGTCCGACTCTTCGTCCGCGACACCCTTAGTAGAAGCAGAATTCAGACATGAGCTCGATCAGCGACGATGAAACGGATGTTCGTGAAGATGAACACGAACCACTGGGCGGAATCCTGTTGCCGCTTGGATTGGTGTTGCTGGTAATCGCCAACCTAGCAACGGCCAGCGTTTGGCTACCCGCACGTGGTCGCGGTTGGTTAGCGTATGATTTCGCTACCCAACCGCTGGTCTTCTTGGGAATTTTACTGATGAAAATCGGTTTGGCGTCTGGATTGTTCGTATGGCACTGGATGGCCAATGCCCTCGGTTTGATCGATACATTGTCCACCTGCAGGTTACGACCGTTCTATTGGCCGTGATTGGTCTGTTGCTGCTGGTTGCTCATGTGGCAATGAATTTCCGTCCTTGCTAATTTTCAACCAGCTTCGGCGTTAGGCAAGTCCATCAGTTAACTGACTGGCCCTGATTTGAAAGCTGATCCAACAACTTTTGCATTCGCTTCCTTGCTGCGGCGTCCGATTCGCGTAGTTTCACATCAAAGGGCGAATCAAGGATAACATCCATAGGGTTGACCGCGTTTTGCCAACACGCGGCAGCCGCCTGATCGTTATCCATCTGTGAATACCTCACGCCAATTTCCTCTTGGACGTGCGCGGTGCGACGCCGGTTAGCAACGTCTTCAGAATCATGTTTAGCTCGGGTCTCAAATTGCTCCAAGGCGGACAGATAGCTCTGAATTGCAGAATCCTTATCTTCAGAATCCCACTGAACATCAGCGGTCACCAAAAGTGTCTCAGCCAGATCCGCTCGGAACTTTGCATCTCTTGGAAACGCTTCGACCAACTCCTGAAACTTGGCGATTGCATTGCCTATATTCGCTTGCCCTTGTGGTCATCGATGTACGTTTTGGAATATTCTTCATCGCGTAGCAGGCATTCGCCGATCTGATTGTAAACGTGAGCCCCCACGCTTCGATCACTCGCAGTCGCGGACGGGAAATCAATTAAACGATCAATCAACACTTGATTAAGATTTAGCATCTAGAACACGACATGGTACATTCCCAGGTCCAGCAATGTTTCGGTTGCCTGCGTCAGATCAGTCGCAATCTCACGAATTGCCTGTTGCTTGTCAGGATCGCCGACATAGATGGTTTGAGAGGTTTCCAGCAGCAAATGCGCTGCCAAGATCCGGTCGTCACCGGACATTTCCAGGTAAGTCGATTTTTTTGAAAAAGAGTTGGAAACCATTGTCCGCACGGAAACCGGCAGTCGTTCCTGATTTTGTTGTAACCGTTCTTGGTTTTCCCAAAGCAATTGTTTGTTCGCTTGAAGATCGACATTGCATTGATCGGCAGCTTTCGCTTGATGGTTACTTAACCGCCACAACGTGGTTCTGCCTACGTTTCCGCCTAGCATGGAACCAAATAGTAAGGACAGCACCGTTGCCAATGTTTTGTGGGTTCTAGCCCAACGCATCACTCGCTTGGCAGACGAAAGAGATCGCGCGGATACCGGTCGTCCTTGCAGGGTCGGTTCCAAATCGTCCGCAAATTCTTTAACGCTGCGATACCGTTGCCCGAGTTCTTTCTCCAGGGCCTTCAAACAGATATTTTCCAGGTCACGACTGATTTTGTCATTAATTTGCCGTGGCGGCAACGGTTGTTTTTCATTGACTTGTCTAAGTATCGCCAACGTGGTTCCACGAAACGGCGGTTGGCCCGTCAAAAATGTAATAAAAGGTTGCGCCCAGGGAATAGACATCCGACGCCGAATCAACTTTGGCGTTGACGTTGGCCTGCAACGTGTGGGCCGATTGATCGCGACTGACTTGCAGGGTTGCCGTTTAGCCAGCGGACTAGCGGTTGAGTCTCAGGACATATTTCCATGATTCATCCACGCGTCATCTGCCAGTCGCTAGACTTCCAAACGAAGTCGCTTTATGATTCGGCTCCTCGATGGGTAGACTAAATCTAACGATCGGTTCAATGATTGTGGCACGTCTTTCGCCGATTTGCTGTGCAACCAAACCAAAGTAAATGCTTCCCAAGTATCCGATCCGAACCGCGGGCGAATCTTTTCTAAAGCAACCCGCAAAATGTGATCGTAAAAATGTTCGTTCCAATCTGGATCCGCGACCACTGCTTTGACATTATCCACGCGAAGCCCTTGCTTCTGCTTGGAAACTCCGCTGGCACGACAGATTTCGTTGTACACCATTGGATACAACCAATCGCGAAAACGACCTCGCCTAGGATCGTAACTCGGCTTTCGAGGCCTTTACCCAAAGGGGCTTCGACAGCCTCAATCTGCTCAGCCTCAATCTGCTCAACTTCGAAGTCGCGCCGTGAGCCTCCAATCAACGCGGGCTCGGTTTATTGCATTTGCGATACCCAAGTCATCGATACGATCTGTGCGGGAGTAATTACCGAAACCGACAAGAACGGCATTACTCCAATCGCAAGCCAGTGACGAAATCGATTCGCAAAATCCCCGCCAAAATAAAGAACATTCCGCGATCATCTGGAAACACTTTCCATCTGATTTCCTGGTTCAGGCTCACTCCGGTTGTTCCTCGATTTTCGGAATTGGCGATACACCAAAGTTTTCGACAAGGATTGCGTAGAAAGCTGGAACTACGATCAATGTCATCGTCGTCGTTAGCAACAGACCAACGATCATGCAGTACGCAAGACCTTCGAAAAGTGGTCCGCCGCTAAGGGCTAACGGGATCAGTCCGCCAACAGTTGTCGCAGTTGTCAGAAAGATCGGAAGCATGCGTTGTTTGCCCGCTTCAATCAGGCAATCACGAAATTCGGCAATCGTTAAGCCAGAGATTGGACCGTTTGCAACGCCCTCCGCAAGTCTCTTTTTCGATTTCTCTGCAATCACAATGTCTGCGAATTCAACAAAGATAATCGCCGTATTCAAAACAATTCCAAAGAGAGCCAAGATGCCTAACTGTGGCATGAAGCCAAGTGACATGTCGAACAAAAACAAGCCAAGCCACGCGCCGACAAGGGCCAGTGGCAGCGTCGACAGTATCAACAATGGCTTTGCCCAACCGTTGTACTGAAAAATCAAGCAGAGCACAATTAAGACGAAAGACGCCACAAAAGACATCATCATTTGGCCGCCCGCGTCAGCACTTTCCTCAAAAGATCCGCCCGGTTCAATCCAATATCCAACCGGTAGACTTGCTTGCAAATCCTTAAACTCTTTTAAAGCCAACACTCTTTTGACAACGTCGTTACCGGTCACTCCCGGTTCCATCTGTGCGCTGACTTCAATCGAACGATTCATGTTCCTTCTAGCGATCTTTGCGATTTCGAAAGTCTGTTTCAAGGTGGCGATCGATTCCAACGGAATCTTACCGTTATCGCCTTCAACAAACGCATCTCTCAAGCCTCGAATCGATTCCCGTTCGTCACTGTTCAAACGAAAGTAAACAGGCACTTGGTGATCGCCTTCGCGAAAGGTCGTCAACCGCAAACCGGAGAAGTACGAATTTAAGGTCCGAGCCACTTGCGAATTAGTGACACCAGCCAGAACGGCCAGGTTTTCGTCAACATCGACTCGGACTTGAAGGCCGTCGATGCCCCATGAATCATTCACATCCCAGGTTTCCTGTTGTTCCGAGACAATCGCCTTTAACTTGTTTGCTGCTCCCCGCAACACGTCTGGATCAGCGAAACCGTTACCCATAACCCGAAAGACCAATGGATCGGCCGGCGGTCCCAATGACAAGAGAACCGGTACAATCCGGGCACCCACGATTGGATCGATACCCAGCTGTTCATCGCCACGCTCGCACACGTCGCGGATGCGCTGCGCATATTCCTTGGTAACAGCGCCATTGGTCGTCCGAACCAGAATTTCCGCGTACGACCGAGTCCTGGGTTCTGGGTTCCAACTCAAGTGCCAACGCGCTCCTCCGCCCCCGACTAACGTGCGCATCGTTTGCAATCGAGGTTGGTCGGTGTTTTCGCTACCGAGCCTTTGAATAATTGACTCGACCTGTTTAGCGACTGTGTCGGTCTGAGCGATCGATGCAGTTTGTGGCAACATGACCTTAATTGCAAACTGAGTTCCATCCGCCTCAGGAAAAAATTCGGAACTCACGGGTAAGCTCATGATCCCAATCATCATCGCGAACGTCGCCAACGCCGTGAACCATTTTGCCTTAATCGCAATCATTGCGATCAATCCATACTGTTTAAAAACGACATTTTCACCGGCTTTGGTGTCGTCTGCTAGTTTGCTTTTTTTGGATCGTTTGAACAGAGGCCTTAATCGCTTAAAAAGTGCGATCACAGGTGAACCCGATTCGTTTTCGTTGGGAGCACGAATGAAAAGTCCAGCCAGCACCACGCACAATGTCATGGCCAGTACCCAACTGAGTGCCAGAGTCGTCGACACGGTCACAGGTAAACTGTAGACGTATTCTTTACCGCCGCCTTCGAGTGAAAACAACATCGGAAGAAATGCAGCCATAGTCGTTAAGGTTCCGACCAACATCGGAATCGCAAGCGTGTTCGCACCGTCGATCGCCGCAGGAAACGGTTTCATTCCCGCCATTTGATTGGTGCGCGCTTGATCACAAACCTGGACCGCGTTATCCACCAACAATCCGAGCGAGATGATCAGTGCGGCAAGCGAGATCTGTTCCAGCTGAACTCCGAAAAGTGAGATCAGGCCAATCGTGATGATTACAACCACTGGGATGTTCGCAGCCATGACAAACGATGTTCGCAGTCCGACGACCAAGTAGACAACCACAACGACGATCAGTATCGCTTCGATCACATTGATCACAACGTCCTGAATTTTTTTGGCAACGCTTGTCGATTGATCGGAGATCGCAGTCACCGCGATATCAGGTGGGAATCGTTGCTCGACTTCGGTCATTTCAAAGATTCGTTCTTTGGCCGCTTCACATACGTCGATGATATTCGTATCTGACTTCATGGTGATACCAAGCATGACCGCTTGATTGCTCATGGACGAATCAGTGACCCGGCAAAGGTAGCTAGGTGGATCTTCATAATCGCGTTTTACGGTCAACCCCAGTTCAGTCAACGCAACACGGTTGTTCCCGTTTTTAGCCTTGACGGTACTGGCAATCTGCATGATTTCCTTAACGGCATCAAACTCATTATCGGCGCTAACTGTAAAGTGGCCTGATTCAGTGTCCAATTCACCTCCGGCAGCAATGACATTCCGCTCTTTTGCCAAGGCTTCAAGCTGTGAAGTTGTGAGGTCTAACTGAGCCCAATTGCCAAGATCCGTTTCGATGTAGACCGCTTCATCCCGCTGACCAAACATGTCAACTTTTGCCACGCCGGGCAGCAAACGAAGTGAGTCTTGAATATCCTCTGCGAACTCTTCAAGTTGTCGTGGAGTATACTCATCCTCTTTTCTGACGGCGGGTCGACCATTTGAGGGTACTTGATGAACCGCCAGAAGCAAAACGGTTGTGTCGCCAAATTCATCATTTACAATCGGGCGAATGTTGTCTGCTGGCATCTGAACCAACTCAACTCGAGCACGAACTTTATCCCAGACATTTTGGATTTCGGCAGTCGAAACATCATCTTCCAAATCGACGAAAACGGTAGACTGGCCGGTTAATGTCGTCGATCGGGTAATGTCGACCTCTTCAATACTGGTCACACTTTGTTCGATTTTATCTGTGATCAACTCCTCGATTGTTTCCGCGCTGGCACCCGGCCAAGAAGTGGATATCACGCAGGTTCGAATCGTAAACTCGGGATCTTCCCGTCGAGGCATGCTAAAGTAGGTTACGATACCCCATGCCATCGCTAATAAAACGGTCGAGTAGATAATCGGACGGTATTTAACGGCAAGTGAAGGTAATGACATGCGACTCATTCCATTTCCTTGCTAGTTGACGAACTCTCGTTAGACGAAGAAATAACTCGAACGCTTTGATCGTCGCTCAAAAAATGCACACCACCGACGATTAGGTTTAAACCGTCAACCAATTCCGGTGATTCAATTTGAACCAATGAACCTGTAATCAGTTCACTTTCGGACGTTGCTTTTCGCGGTGGTCTGGTCACCTGAATTTGTCGAGCTTTGCCGTTTTCCTCGACAAAAATAAACGTGTTCCCCGTCTGGTTATAAATTGCATCCATGGGAACAAAGAAGCCATTTCTGCTTGAGGCTCCCGAAATATCAATGTCGACAAGGTCTCCGGGGCGAAGCATCCAGTGCGGCCCCGAATCTAAAACAACTTCGGATCCGGTCCACTGGTTGGCAACTTCACTGTCGGCGCGACCCTCAATTTCCAAAGCGGAAATATAAAGCGAGTCGTCATCAACGAAAATGGGTTCAAGCAGTGATACGCTTTCGAAAACCAACTGCCCTAAGTAGGAAACTTGCAATTTATTTTTCTTCACCCGTTGTTTGGTAACCGTTAAGCGACTTGGAAATAGGTCCCCAAATTTCACCTCGTCTACGACATAGATAAATGGGGTTTTCTCATCCTCATAAATCGCATTCTCTACAATGAAAAAGTTACCATTTGGTTCCGCGGACTTTGCTGTTGCGGAATTCGCCATCGCGTTATTTTGAATACCGAGAATTTTGTCAAACTGAAGCGGAAATATTTTTTCGGTACGTCCGACAGCCAAACCGCTATCCGACTTTGGGGCTTCTTTGCGATTCAATTTATTGGGAATCAGCAACGTCATTGTAAACGTTCGTGTCGTCGGATCAGCGATGGCGTCCATCGTAAAAATAAACGCGTTATCCTTCGAAACGGATCCATCCCTCAACCTAAACGGAAGATTCTGCTGCTTTCTTAGCCTTTGAGATTCGCTGGCAGACAATTCGATTTCGACTGAAATCGGATTGTTTAGTTGCAGCGTAAGAACGGGTGAACCTGCCGCCACCAATCCTCCACGGTCGACCAATACTTCGGCGATTTGTCCACTGAAGGAACCGTATAGTTTTGTATTTCTGAGGTCCCGTTTGGCGTTCTCTAAATCTTGCTGTGCACTTTCAATTTTTGATTCTGCTGCGGCCAATTCTACTTCCGTTTGCTCAATCGATGCTGTCAGAGTCTTCACATCAGCCTCGCGATTGAGTCTGACGTTCTCGGCTTTGTCAAACTCGGAATTGGAAACCGCACCGTTCCGCTTAAGGTCTTCAATTCGATCAAAATCAGTGACTGCGCGAGCGAAATCGGATTTTGCCGCGGCAACTTTAGCCGGCAATGTTGATTTCAATTGAATTTTCAGGTTTTCTTTTTCCTGTCTCGCGATTTCTAACTGGGCTTCCACTGATTTTTTCTTGATCTTGTATTCGGTTGAATCAATTTCCGCAAGCAAAGTGAATGGTTGAGATCCTTCAACACCTTCTGCTGCCACCTCGTCAATCGCCTCTCCAGTGTTTGCATCAAGAACCTGAAAGCTGCGCCCCTGAATGTTTGCTCCCTTTTTCAGGACAAACAGAAGCCGACCACTCACTTCGAAACCGACGTCTTCCGACTTCCAGGGTTTGACACTTCCCGCAACGAAATTCGCTACCGAAGAGACTCCTTCAGTTAACTTGAGCGTCGTGACTGGTCGGGGCGGTTTTGGACCAAAAGTGTCCGTCGAACCATTGCATCCGACCAAGGTGCAAAACGCTAACACAAAAGCGATTCGATTATTCATTTTTTCATGGCTTCAAGTTTAAAAGAGCGATCTAATTTTCTTTGTGGCGAATGTACGGATGCGCAAACCATCGTGTTTGGAAAACAACGAAACACTGGGCTAGTTATGCGAATTCTTAGGGCCTGCCGCTCGAGGCGAATCAGGAAATAGAACGATTATTAAGCATATACTCTAGCTTAAAAAAGAACCTTTAACGGGTCCCTTCCAAAGGTACTGTTCGTTTTCCTAATAGATCGCTGTCTATTTTGCCAGTTAGTCAGTGAGGTATCTGGCACATCGCTATTGTTGTGAGTATCCGAATGGATTGAGCCCGATCGCGAGCAAACCACTGACCGCAAACGCACGTTTTCCCGCTGCTTGTTCCCTCACTCCAAGCCACGCCTCCACGCCTCCACGCCTTTCCCCTCTCGCCTTGCCAAGCATTAGTGACACCGACAACCAAA
>JBDNHU010000354.1:0-2668 GCA_041688615.1 Mariniblastus sp.
CCAGTCTCGCCAAGGCCAAACGAAGCGATCTCGATCCACCTGATAACCAAACGTGTCGCTGTACCGAGCGGCATCCAGCCAATCGGCAGCCATACGTTCACCAAATTCAGGTCGTTGTAGAAGTCGATCAATTGTGGCTTCGATAACCTGGTGAGCCGGAAGTGCTAATAATTCTTTCACTTCGGCTTTGTTTGGTGGAAGTCCAATCAAGTCAAAATACAAACGTCGGATCAATGGACTGGGGGCGGTTGGCAACGCAGGGGTCAATTCCGCCTGCTTTAGACGACGCAGGACAAAGTGATCAATCGCGTTATGTTGCCAATTGGATCCATCAGCGGCAGGAACGGGTACCCGATCGGGTAACGCTTGAAACGACCAATGCTTCTCCCATTTCGCTCCTTCGATGATCCACTGCCGGATTTGTTGGATTTCTGATTCCGACAGTTCCAGGCTGCTATCTTCGGGTGGCATTAGATCCGAATCGTGCGAGATAATGCGTTGATAAAGTTCACTTGCGTCAGGATTGCCTGGCACCAAGATCTTTCGATCGGACGATTGGGCCGTCATTTTATCCAGCCCAATGCCCAAATCTAGACGCAGATCGGCTTGACGATTCTCAGCATCGGGTCCGTGGCATTTGTAACATCGATCCGAGAGTAACGGTTTGATCGATTCCGAAAAATCAACTTTGGATTCGGTTTCCCCTGGAGCAACCCGATCTGCAACGGTACGAAGTTGTTTTGCTTTGACCACTCGAAATGCGTCTGGTCTGAGCAGGGACGGATTTGCGAGCCAATGTTGCGTGCATGTCAGTGTTATGAATGCTAGGCAACCGATCAGGAAATAGTGATTCAGCGATTTCATAAATGAATTCGGCATCTTCAAAGGAACGGAGGGGGAGGGATCGGCCAGTTTCACAATGGACATTGTAAACTGGCCAGGGAGATAGCAATTAAGTCTGGCATTAATGTAGCGACCGGAGTCTCTTTTCGGGAAACGGTTGGTTGTCTGGATATCATCAATGCCGTGATGGCAAACAGTGGGGCCTTGCCGCAGCCAACCAACGCCTACCTCATGTTAACATCGATTCGAGACGTTTGCACCAAAGGAAGCTTGGTCGGATCCGATTTTGAGTCACAATGAGGCTAATTGGTCGAGTGTTCGCCAATATGTAGTTTAGTAGCGGGAGAACAGGTCTGGTTCATTTTGAATGACAACGTCTGAAAGACTCGCTCAAAGCTCGAGTTTGGACATTCACCTGTGCTGCGAAGAATGGTTATACTGGCTCAAGCGAACTGCTGGATTTGCCGATCTGTTGGGGAAGTGATTTTTGCCTGTTCTCTGGATTGGTTGCGGAATTTTGCCAGCCTGGGAGGGGAGGCGGTTTTTGGTGTAGAATCGCGAGCGGATTTGTGGGGCAGGGATGTTATTGGGGCATGATTTTTTGTGAATGGCATGAATAAGTATCACTTCCATCATTTGAATAAGCGCAAACTGCCCCAGACTTGCCGGGTCGTTCGTGGTTTTGATCGGTTGGCAGGAAGCTGGCGATGCCAATTGCCAAGTTACGGAAGTTGGAACGTTGGAGCGTTCTGGGTGGTTCGCCTGCTACTGATCCTCGGAATCGTAAGCTGGCAAAGTTTCGCAAGTGAATGGTTGTTGGCTCAGCATCCAAGTGCTTCATTATCCGCGGTCGACTTAAAGTTTAGCGATCACAAGGTGGTTCGACTTGGCGGTGTTGGCTTGCCTAATGCGATTGAGATTTTGCCTGGTATTATTTCTGGCGGGCAGCCCCAGGGTCCTTTAGCCTTTGACGAACTGGCCAAAATGGGCATCAAGACAATTATTAGCGTCGATGCCATTAAACCGAAGGTTGACCAAGCAAAACGACTGGGGATGCGGTATGTGCATCTGCCGCATGGATATGATGGCATTCCTGCTGATCGGATGTTGGAAATTGCCAAGGCCATCGATTCCTTGCCTGGCCCAATTTATATTCACTGTCACCGCGGGAAACATCGCAGCCCGGCGGCGACGGTCGGTGCTTGTGTTGCCTTGGGGAAAATTCCTGCCGGAGATGCCCAGGCGTTACTGCGGTTTGCGGGGACCAGTCGCCAGTACAGTGGATTGTATCGATCTGCGATGCAGCAGGTCGTGATTGACGCCCAGCAATTGGCGGACGTGCCTGTCGATTTTCCTTCGGTTGCACAAGTGCCCGCGTTGGCTCAAACGATGGTGGAATTGGATGAGTGTTTTTCCAATTTGCTACAGCTGCAAGATCATTCTTGGCAGACGATAGACCAACATCCAGACCTAAAGGCCGTTCATCAGGCCCTTTTACTAACTGAAGTGTACTCCGAATTGTTGCGGCCCGAACGATTAAGGGTTCAGCACCAGCAGCGAATTGCAAATCAACCGCGAAACGGAACCCAAGGCCAGTCATCACCGGCATACTTGGCCTATAAAGAATTGCTGATTTTGGGGCAGAATCAAGCGTCCGACTTGCGGCTGACCTTGCAGAAGATCGAATCGATCAACAGTAAAGCGGACTTGCGCGACCCTGCGGAAGGTGCAAACGGGGGGATTTCCCTGGCCAAAGGGCAAGCAATTGACCAAGCAATTGACCAAGCAATTGACCAAGCAATTGACCAAGCAATTGACCAAGCAA
>JBDNHU010000355.1:0-4054 GCA_041688615.1 Mariniblastus sp.
GATGTTCTGGTTCGCTTCGGAGAAATCGCCCGACTGGCCGCCGGCCGAGCCCAAGCAATGAATTGCAGCCGCCACCAACAACTGGAACGACTGGAAAGCAACATCCGTGCGATGGCCCGTTTCTTTTGGTTCACGATCGAATGTGGCCTGATGCGTTCCCAAGACGAAGTGAAAGTTTACGGTAGCGGACTACTAAGTTCTTACTCTGAAATCGAATATTGTGTCACTTCCGATCTGGTTCAACGGTATCCGATCCAATTGGAGTGGGTCGTCAACCAGTATTTCGAGATCAGCCACTTTCAAGAACTTCTGTTCATTGTAGATTCCTTCGATCACCTGTTTTCACTGGTCGACCAATTAGAAAAATGGCTTAGCGACGGCAAATTAGACAACGTCGCCAAGGGTGAACCCGTCATCAACGAAACGGATCTAAATTCCTTTTTATTGGCGGATGTTGATTAGCCACTATCCCTGCCTGCGATGGACAAACCCTGCCTGCGATGGACAAACCCTGTCTGCGATGGACAAAACCCTTCCAGGTAAACACGGCGACCACGGTAAACCCCTCGGTGAATCCTGATGGGCTGGCCCTTGAATTCTGCCTATTGGAATGTCTGCCGCTTCAAATGAGGCTGAAGATGCCGCCTGCGGTTCACTTGAAATCGACTTTGATCGCCGAACATCACTTCTTTGGCTGAAGCGGGGTCAGCGTCAATTTTCGGAATTCGACGGGGCCGTGATCACCTTGCAGCAGAATGGGGCCAGGCGATGCTTCATCACTATCGATTGCCCCACCAGTGATGCCTGGAATCAATTGATTATCGATCACTCGTTTCCCATTCAACACCACGGACACCCGACGCCCCACCAAAGTAATGTCATACTCTTGCCATTGGCCTGCCTGCTTAGAAGCGTTATAGGATGGCGTCAAGAATCCGTAAACGCCTCCAATCAAGTGACTTTCGGCGGGCATACCGAAATTATCTTCGATTTGCAGTTCGTATCGGCCTCGCAGATAAATTCCGCTGTTGCTCCCTTTTGGGTACCGAAATTGTGCTTTCAAGTTGAAGTCAGTGTACTTTTGCGCAGTCAGCAGGTCGTTTCCGGGACTGTTGTTCGTCAATATCCCGTTGATCACCTCCCAACCGTTGTCACGATCGGCGAAGCGAGGTTGCCAACCCGAAAGATCGCTCCCGTTAAAAATCGCCTCCGCTTGTCCCATTTCAACTTCGGCAGGATCGGATAACACCGGCGCCCGCTTTGCTGTCCATTGCACGACGCCGTCTTCGCCATTGCTGGTCTGACCCAGCAGAGAATCGCCACTAAACTTTCCCTCAAAGACAATATTCGACTTGCGGTCTTCCCACTGAGGTGGCACTTCGAATCGCATTTCTCCATTTTCAAAGCGCACTTCTGCAATGGGCCTGGCACTGCCAAACTGACCAACGTAACGCCCGACAAGCGTCGCTCGACCTGATTTTTTCACTTCAAACCACGACGGATAAGTTTGCTGGCCGTCAGTAACCGTCACGTTCCACTCACCAATTAAACCCGCCGAATCTTGAGACAAAGTCACTTCCTTACAGGTCATATTCCACAAGAAGATAAACGCACACGCTAAACCAATTCGATTATTCATTTTTCAAGTATTCTCCAGACGCAAACCCAAGCAACTAACAAGCGAGCCAATCTAACGCACCATTCGCAACCAATGAAAGTTAAGGCATATCGCCAAACATCATCGCAGAAAAGCGTGCAACCACATTCTTGCCACCACAAGAACCCGGCGAAATTAACGCCACGCATAAGACAGTGACTACCGCAGGGGGAGCAACAGAGTACGCCGACAAAACCACCGCGATCAGCAGGGTAAGGGTGGACCATACCCATTCTAACACAGGAACTTCGTTCAAATTCACTCATCGCCTGAAATCGCAGCCGTGATTTCAAGCAAATCCCTCTACTTCTGCGGTGCCGCTTCAACGGAATCTAAGTTAGGATAGTAGATCCTGATCGAATCGAGAAATCGAAAAGCGGCCGCGTGAGCAAGCGGCCCCGTGAGTAAACTTTTGTGTAATCATGGCTTTGTGTTGATGGTTGACTGGAGTCCTGCAAGTGTCAAACCCCCCCAAATCTGCTGAACATTCCCTTGGCGTATTAATCACCGGCGGAACTTCGGGAATTGGTCTAGCGACCGCGATTCACTTTGCCCAACAGGGTCATCGTGTTTTAGTTTGCGGGCGTGACCAAGCTCGCCTGAAACAGGCCAATTGTTTGCTGAAACAGGCCGCCAAAGAATCGGCCGAGGGTTCAGAGACGTCGGCAGCCACGGCCGCCGCGGTCGCCTGCGACCTGGCCCAACCATTACAGTGCGCGGAACTTGCTGCTTTGGCAATTCAAAAGTTGGGGCAGATTGACGTCCTGATCAACAACGCAGCGACGGCTCCGATGCAGCCCTTCGAAGAAATCGGACGAGACGACTTTGAGAATGTGATCGCGGTCAACCTACGAGCGGCTTGGATCTTGACCCAACGCATCTGGAGTACCATGGCAGCTCGGCGAAGCGGTGTGATTATTAACATCTCCAGCATGGCCGCTATCGACCCGTTCACTGGCTTTAGTCTTTATGGAGCCAGCAAAGGGTGGTGCGAAACCTGGACCAAGGCCTTGGCAGACGAAGGAGTGCGACAGGGTATTCATGTTTATAGTGTCCGCCCCGGTGCCGTTGAAACGCCGTTGTTGCGACGAATAATGCCAGATTTTCCGGCAGAAAAATGCGTCGCGCCCGAACAGGTTGCCGACAAGATTTTTGAACTCGCGACCACCGAAAATTATCCGTCTGGAAGTATCATCACCGTTAGCAAAGTACCTCTGTGACGGACCGCTGACTGCCAGAAGAAGTACCCGTTGACCAAGATTCACCTTAGCCCTGCACACCAGACTTCCCGATTCTAATGCACCGTCTAACTCGTCAAGCTCGATTCTTTCTACCACTATCGCCGCATGAAAAAAATGCCGCTATTGGGAAGTCAAAAACGAACCGCTGGAGTGCACTCAGTCCAGTCAATCCTCTTTCACCGTTTGTCGAAATGGAACTGACCGCCCAAGGCACTCCATGCGCTCAAAGCGGTTATGTGGTTGACATTCGGCGCCTGGACCAATGGATGTTCCAAGCGACCGTCGACTGTGGATCGACCATTGATTGGCCTGCCGTTTTTTCGGGACACGGCACCAATCAAGCAACTCGTTTCGCAGAAAGATTATTTCGTACATTGTGTACAGTCACCGACGAAGACTCGTTGGTGATTGACGGGTTGGTCATTCGATTCTCCGCTTACTTCGCAATTACCGTGGCCCATAATTCACCTTCGCGCACAAACCGTCCTGACCCGCACCGACTTGTGACGGACCAACGATTAACTGACTCAGCGGTCGCTCCAAACAACTTTCAATTCTCTGCTCCAACAAACGCTGTAACCATGACCACATCCAATGATGCTTCAACCAACCAGGCAAGCAACATCCCCGGGGCGGCCCAACCAGTGGTCACGTTGACTCATCAGTATGAATTTTCGGCGGCACATCGCTTGCACTGCCCCCAATGGTCAGACAAAAAAAACCAAGATACGTTTGGAAAGTGCAACTACCCGTCAGGTCATGGACATAATTATCGCCTAGAAGTCAGCATCCAAAACGCCGGGCTGAGCGCAGCAAACGAACCGACCAAATCGCAGCCCAATGTGCCTGAACATCAGCCCACTACCGACGCCCCACTTGCCTCCGCTGATTGGCTGAATGAACTGGTCCACCTGCACGTGCTGGACAAAATAGATCATCGCTTCTTGAATCACGATGTTCCAGAATTCAAGACACTAAATCCTTCTGTCGAGAATATTGCCTCGGTCGTTTTTAAGTGGCTCGCGCCCCATTTCCCGGCGAACATTCGTCTAACGAACGTCCGAGTCTACGAAACGGCCAAGACTTGGGCCGATGTTTCAGGAAGCTGAAAAGATCGAGGTTCAACGGGCCGGCCCTGATTCGGCAAACAGAAGCC
>JBDNHU010000356.1:0-7772 GCA_041688615.1 Mariniblastus sp.
ACATTTGTCGCAGCAAAGGTTGGTGTACAGCCTTTGGGTGTCGTTGCGAACAGGCGGTTAAAGCCTGTTCAACAGCGTTATGCCCGTGCCGCTCGTTCCTCTTCGGTGGGTTCATCAGTCATAACTACTTCGTCAATGGAGTGACAAAGAAAAACGCCAGGCTGAACAACCCATACAGTGCAATCAGCAGCAGTCCTTCGAACCAGGTCGTCTGGCCGTCCCGCGTGATGGCGTTGACGGCGAATACGACGGCCGCAATTGCGATCAGTTCCAGCGGAATGGCAAAAACGAGATTCATCGGTTGGCCGATGAAAAAAGAAATTAGCACCAGCAAGGGCGCGACGAGCAGCGCGACTTGGATGGTCGAGCAGACGGTGATGCTGATCACCATGCCCATTTGATTTTATGCGCGAAATAAATCGCGGCTGCGTATTCCGCCGCATTACCCACGATGGCGTCCGATATGTTGCCGTTTACGCGCACTGGGTCCGCCAGCTCACCGGTGACTCGCAACCGGTTCTGTCCCTAGACAATTAGGAAGAGGAACCTAAGGATCACCTCTTTCTAGAAGTGATGAAGCTTGTGCGGGAATCGACCACCGTGTGCGATGGAACGCCATTGACATGGCTTGTGGGCCATCATGGGAAGCGGTCCAAGGTAGATCGGGCAGCGACATGACCAGTGTCGCCAGCAAACAAATACTGCAAAAACGAAGGGCGTATACCGGGCGAGATGCTGCCGCGTGTTTTTGTCTGTGATGCCTTCGCCTTTAAAAACATTTCCAAGATGACCGCCGCAGTGTTTAAGACCCTCTGGCGTTGCCAAAGTCGTCGGATAAAGATTTGTTGTAGGGGAAGCGTTGCTGATGCCAGCAAACGTCTCGTGCATTCCTTTGCTTCGGTAAGGTCCGGCCAAATCCTGCCGAAATAATGGTGTGTTCTGAACTGGGTTGCCGATGCCGTCTTGCGTTTCATCTGGTTGACATTAGTTTGATGCGCCGCCATCGGCCCTGAGATGCTGGCCAGTCACCCAGTGTCCATCGTCGCCGACCAGGAAAGAAACGACTGCCGCAATGTCTTCCGGGTGTCCGAGTCGTTTAAATGGCGACATCTGCCGGAACTGCTCCTTTCGCTCATCATCACTGGAAGCGAACATTCCTGGAACGGTTGCTCCGGGCTGCACGCTGTTAACTGTGATTCCTTGATCGCCAAGTTCCTTGGACATCGCAACGACCATCGCATCCATCCCCGCTTTGGTCGCGGCGTAGATGCCCGTTCCGGCCATCGGGTGCCGCGCCAACTGGGAGGAAATGAAAACGATCCGGCCATTGTCGTTCAGCCTTCGTGCCGCTTCGCGAAGCGTCAGGAAGGCGCCCCGCAAATTAGTGCCGACGACCTGCTCGAAAACTTCCAGCGTGGAGTCGCCAATCGGTCCGCCGCCGCCGACTCCGGCATTGACGACGACGACATCGACCCCGTCGTATTTTTCGAGCGTTTGTTCAAACAGTCGGATGACTGCGTTTTCTTCGGTCACATCCGCTTGGACGGCCAACGCGGAACCGCTGTTGGATTCAATCTCCTCAACCACCGCCTCCGCGTCGCTTTGGCTAGAGCCATAGTGAACAACGACTTGGAAACCATCGCCAGCGAGGCGTTTGCAGATGCCGCCGCCGATCCCGCCTGATCCGCCGGTCACAATTGCTGTTTTGGAGCTACGCTTCATAGCCATCAATCCTTACGTTTGTGATTTTCGATTAAAAAGGGTCAAAGTTGAAGATCATGATGCCGAGGGAAAATGCCTTAAGAGCGGGCCAGTGGGACTGGAACACGGCGAATTTCCTTTGATGAAACGAGCAAAGGTTGTTAACACGACCCACTACGACGGTTATTATCCGCGCGATTTTTAATTGTGCGGTTTGGCGATCCCCTTGGTTTCGTTGACTTCACGTTTTGGTAGCACCCAGTCCTCACGAATGAAGTGACAGGTGTATCCGTTAGGAACCTTTTCCAGATAATCCTGGTGCTCAGGTTCGGCCTGCCAGAAATCGCTTACGGGTGCCACCTCGGTAACGACTTCACCCGGCCAGATCTCGGACGCATCGACATCTTCGATCGTGTTCAGCGCAGCTTGCTGCTGCTCGTCGCTGGTGTAGAAAATTGCCGAGCGGTAGGAGGTGCCGCGATCGTTTCCTTGTTGATTAACGGTCGTCGGATCGTGAATCTGAAAGAAGAACTCCAGCAGCCTACGATATGACATGACCTGCGGATCAAACGTAATCTCAATCGCTTCGGCGTGGTTTCTGTGATTCTGGTACGTCGCATGGGGAACGTCACCGCCCGAGTAACCAACGCGAGTTTTCTGAACACCGGGTAATCTGCGAATCAAATCCTGCATGCCCCAGAAACAACCGCCCGCTAAAATTGCGATTTCACTCATGGTTCATCTCCTTAGTAGGCTCGACCAGCGAGAAGTATTTTCCATAGCCCTCGGCTTCCATTTTCTCTCTGGGAACAAACTTCAAAGCCGCTGAATTCATGCACCAACGTTTGCCACCACGATCTGGCGGGCCATCGTTGAAGATATGCCCGATGTGGGAATCGGCTATTTTGGACCGCACTTCCGTTCGCGTCATCAGCAAGGTGTTGTCTTCTCGAAGTTCGATAAACTGTTTGTCCAATGGTCGCACAAACGAGGGCCAGCCGGTTCCCGACTTGAACTTATCCGTTGACGAAAATAATGGTTCACCGGAGACGAGATCGACGTAGATACCGGATTCCTTGTCGTCCCAATACATGTTCTGGAACGCCGTCTCAGTGCCATCTTCCTGCGTCACTTCGTATTGAATATCCGTCAGCTTTTGCTTGAGTTCCTGCTTCGATGGCTTTCGAAAGTCTTTCCAGGGCGGCTCAACTGAATCGGCATTCGTCACAGTGTTGCCGGTGCCTGGATCGCCTGCTAGCACGCTGGTTAAGGCCTTGTCTGGATCATCCTCGACAGCGGCAATGGAACCGGGCAACTCTAACTTTTCTGCACGGTCGCTCCAGTGCTTCTCAATAAACGCATCGCGTCCCGATCGATAGCGATAATAGTCGTACTTGACCAAACTATTTTTTGCGTAGTCTTGATGGTAGTCCTCCGCTGGCCAGAACTTCTCTCGCTCGGCGACTTCCAAGGCAAGCGGCTTGTCGTAAACGCCCAGCTTATTGACTTCCGCGATGACTTTCTCGGCGGCCTGTTTTTCTTCCTCGTACCCGTAGTAGACGACTGGACGGTACTGGGCACCGCGATCATGGAACGAACCTTGGCCGTCAGTCGGGTCACTGTGTTTGATCAACCATTCGACTAGCCCACCATAAGTGACTTTGGACGGGTCGTAAGTGACTTTCACGACTTCGACATGCCCGCCGCCCGCATAGTTTTCATAAGTTGGATCAGCCGACGTGCCTCCGCTATAACCGGATACAACATCGGTGACGCCAGGCAGTTTTGCAAAGTCGGATTCGACGCACCAGAAGCAGCCGCCGGCAAGTATCGCCGTGGCATTTCCGGCGACATCCGCATCGCCGCGATTCGCGACTTCGACTGCATCGTGAATTTCCCAGGTGATCACTGATTCCTGCTGGCAACCAGCCGTCAGAATGGCCGCGAAGAGCGACATCAGCACCGGTATGGATTGAATGTGACTATACATGATTCATCTCTCTCTCTCTTGCCTTGCTAGTTTGGTGGGCGAACGTTTGCTACGTCGAACACGTTCGCCCACCGAAGAAATGTTCTTGAATTACGCCGACCGCCGTCCTCGGCACCGGAGGCTGGGAAATCCGATGTCGAGGACTTTGGCAATCGACACTCAATGTTTAGCAACAACCAGTCTTCGATCGATTACTGATCGTTGTGCTTTTCTCGCGCGGCATTGGACTGTTGAAGAGCCTCTGCAAGTTCCAGCAGGTCTTTTACCACGTAGTCCGGTCTGGCGACATTGGGATAAAGTGCTTTGCCGGGGCGTGCGATGAACGCGGTTTGGATGCCGACATTTTTGGCTCCTGCCAAGTCCCACGCGTGTGCCGCGACCATCAGGGCCTCTGCCGGTTTGATACCGAGGTCGTTCAGAACCATGCGGTATGTGTCCGGATGTGGCTTGTATTTTCGAATGCTGTCGACGCTATATTGTTTTTCAAAGTAGCGAGTCAGATCCGCGTTCTTGAACTGAGTGGCGACACCCTTCGACGATGAATTGGTCAGGCTGACGATGCGAAATCCGTCCTTCTTCAACGCCCTCAATCCCGCAACCACATCGGAATGAGGCGGAAGCGAACGAAGTGGATCTACGATCGCTGCCCGGGCGTCTTCGCGGCTCAGTTCAATGCCATGCGTTTGGGCCACCATCATCAATGCCGCAGTCCCGATGTCTCCGAAGTCGTGATAATTTCCGCTCAGCGTTTCCACCAGCGAATAGTGAACCATCGTGGAGAACCACAGGGGAAGCAGTTCTTCACGCCCGCCCAAGGCCTTCCCGACGGACTTCTGCAACGGAGCCAGGTCAAGCAGCGTTTGGTTGACGTCAAAGATGATCACCAGGGGGCGTGACATACTCGTATTCCGTTCGTCGTGCTCATTTGGATAAGTCTGTTGAGCCGTCGCAATTGTCGCCATACTGACGAGCAACAGCGCTACGGTCAGTGCGCCGATGCCCTTGGTTGATCCAGTGACGACGGCCAGTTTTTCTATTAAACCAAAATCCATGATGTACCAAAATTGTTCGGTTGTCGATGTGCTCATTTCGTTGCCTTCGGCCCGAGGTGGATCAGTTTTTTGTTGACAAATTCAAGAATGCCTAAATGCGATAGTTCGCGTCCGTAACCCGAGTTCTTGATTCCGCCAAAGGGCAGTTCCGCTTGTGAGTTGGTGGGCTGATTCACGAACATCATGCCGGTTTCAATTCGCTCGGCCACACGACGACCACGGGCGATGTCGCGGGTGTAAACGCTGCCGCCAAGTCCATAGGAGGAATCATTCGCCAGTTGGATCGCGGCCTCTTCGTCTTGGACGACATACACTGTCGCCACCGGCCCGAACAGCTCCTGATCGTACGTCGGCATGTCGGGTGTGACGTCCGTAAGGATGGTTGGGTTAAAGTAAGCACCTTCGCGATCTGGCCGATCGCCGCCCAGGAGCACGGTCGCCCCCGCGTCGATGGTCGCTTGCACTTGCTTTAGCAACTTCACCGCCGCGTCTTCCGTTGACAACGGCGACAGCGTGGTGTTTTCGTCCATGGGGTCGCCCATTTTCAAGTTCGACATTGCCTCCTTAAAACCTTCCAGGAAGTCGTCTGCGATGGCTCGGACGATGATGAAACGTTTCGCTGCGATACAGGACTGGCCCGCGTTGACCATTCGGCCTTTGACAGCCAACTCAATGGTCTTCTCAAGGTCTGCGTCTTCGAGCACGATGAACGGATCGTTGCCGCCCAGTTCCAACACGGACCGTTTCAGGTTCTTCCCCGCCAGGGCCGCCACTGCCGCTCCCGCCTTTTCACTACCGGTCAGCGAAACGCCCTGAACGCGGTCGTCCGAGACGATGGCTTCGACGAATTTGCTGGGAATGAACAAGTTCGTGTAGACATCCTCCGGCAGACCGCACTCGTCGAACAGTTCTGCAATCGCTTGCGCACACTGCGGTACGTTGCTGGCGTGCTTCACCATCACGGTATTGCCGGCCATGATGTTCGGAGCCGCGAACCGGGTGACCTGGTAGAACGGAAAGTTCCATGGCATCACACCCATCAACACGCCGAGCGGTTGATAGTGGATATAGGCGTTGGCGTCCACAACCTCCATCGGCTGGTCGGCCAAAAAACGCTCCGCACCGTCCGCGTAAAACTCCGCAATCTCGGCACAAAACTCGATCTCTTTGCGACTCTCCGAAATTCGCTTGCCCATGTCGAGCGTGATCAACCGAGCAAACTCGTCGGATCGCTCTCGCAGTTGTTCGGCAAATTTTGAAATGACTTGTTTGCGATCGTCAAAGCTGGTCGTCCGCCAGGACTGATACGCCTGATGTGCCTTCGCAATTGAATTGATCGCTTCGTCTTTGGTGAGTGGAGTGAAGGACTCCAGCGTTTCATTGGTCGCGGGATTAATGCTTGTAATAGTCATGTTTTGCTTCCCTAGCTTTCGAGTATGATCTTTCGAGTACGTAAATCGTCACATTCAACTTCATGCCCCACTTGCCGCCGGCTCCTCCTGATGCGTCGGCCAATCGGTGTAACCCTGCTTGCCGAATGAATACCACACGTTTTGCGGCGCATTATCGGCAAGCGGCCAGTTGTTGGCGAACCGCTCGACCAAATCGGGATTGCTGATGTAGGGACGCGCAAACGAAACAAGATCTGCCCCGCCGCTTGCGATGGCGTCTTCGGCCGAGTCACGATCGTAGCCGACGTTGGCCATGAGATTGCCAGAGTAAACTTCGCGGAAATTCTTCAGCGTCAATGGCTCGCCGAGTTCATGAAAACCAAAGCCGGTTCCGATCAAGATGTGCAGATAGGCTAAGTCGAATGCATCGAGCTGCTTGGCTACGAACAGAAACTGGTCTCGGAAATCTGGCGATCCCATGTCATTGAAATCGCCGTGCGGCGCGATCCGCACACCCACGCGGCCGCTGGGCCAAACCTGCGTCACCGCTGCGGTGATCTCTCGCAGGAACTCGAATCGCTTTTCGACATTGCCGCCGTACTTATCGGTTCGATGATTCGTTTTGGATTGCAGAAATGTGTCGATCAAGTAACCGTTGGCCGCGTGAATCTCCACGCCGTCGAAGCCAGCAAACTTAGCACGAGCCGCAGCGGAACGAAATTCCTCCACGATGCCCGGAACTTCATCCGTCTTCAACGCTCGCGGCGTTTCGTGTTCCAGCTCCTTGCCGTTAGATTTCGGCGTTGAGATGGCGCGACCTTCGTGACGAATGGCAGACGGAGCAATGGGAAGTTTTCCATTGAGGAAATCGCTATGGGACGCCCGCCCAGTGTGCCAGAGTTGGCAAAACACTCTTCCGCCCGCTTCGTGAATCGATTCGACGACTGGTCCCCAGGCACTTGCCATTTCGTCGGAGTAAATTCCGGGGGCATGTAGCCAACCAACACCCATCGGAGATGGAAACGTGCCTTCGGTGATGATTAAGCCCGCTGACGCACGCTGGCAGTAATACTTCGCCATCAGGTCGTTGGCCATCATCTCGGCACCCGCGCGAGCCCGAGTCATGGGCGCCATCGCGACTCGGTTAGGCAGCCGAAGATTACCGATGGTGAACGGGCTAAGAAGTTCGCTTGGAATGGACATTCACTACTCGCAGGTGATCGAGGATTATTGCAACAAGTTTTCACGATTCGTATTACGCGGTTTGGACGGCGTGTTTGCTTTCGGCGATATCTTCGATCGCCTTTTTACAGAACGCGTGTCCGCGCTCGGCCAGTGGTTCTCCGCCTTACCATTCCGCAATTGTTGTGCCGTTCGACTTCGACCAACCGTTTTGCCCCACAGATGTTTAAGGTTGGTCGATCTATGACCGGGCTGGTCGAAAGGCTGTCGCACCGACCGGTTTGACGCGCCCGTTGGTGGTGTACACGCAGCAACGGGCTGCGGTACACGAATTGCATTACTTGAGCGTTTCACGTTTGAATGTGATGCGTGAATGTGATGCGTGAATGTGATGCGTGAATGTGATGCGTGAATGTGATGCGTGAATGTGATGCGTGAATGTGATGCGTGAATGTG
>JBDNHU010000357.1:0-20879 GCA_041688615.1 Mariniblastus sp.
CTTTGGTCGGTTGCAGCAATCTTGTTGCCAATCGGCTATAATTTCAACAAATGGCATTACACTGGACGGCGGGGTTATGGTTTCTTGGGGCAGGCGAAGTTTCCATGATCCTTAACATGAATAAGTTTGCCCAACGGTACGAGATCGTACACTGCAGATATCAGGTAAGAAATTTGCCTCACCATAGCTTTGGCATCCGATAGCGTTGGCATCCGGTAGCGTTGGCATCTGGTAGCGTTGGCATCCGAAACCTGGCATAGTTCCCGGGACCTATTTCACCTCTTTTTTTTAATTGATGAAAACATGCAACGACGAGAATTTTTGAAAACAGGTTCGGCTGCATCGTTGACCGCTGCTTCCATGAATTCAGCCTTGGCTAAAGGTGCAACCCCTGGCTTTTCGCAGGATCAGTCAAAGGCGACTGCGGACCTTTCGGTCGATGAATTGGCGGCTATGGCTCGTGCGGCTGGCAGGGGGAAGCGAGTCGGACTGATTGGGTGTGGTTGGTATGGTAAGTGTGACGTACTGCGATTGATTCAAGTTGCGGACGTGGAAGTGGTCTCGATGTGCGATGTTGATCGTCGGATGTTAGGCGAAGCGATTGAATTGGTTTCGCAGCGACAACTGTCAAAGAAACGCCCGACGGGCTATTCAGATTATCGAGAGCTGTTAGCTGCAAAAAATTTAGACATCGTTTTAATTGCGACTCCGGACCATTGGCACGCATTGCCAATGATCGCGGCATGCGAGGCCGGACTAGACATCTACGTTCAGAAACCGGTGGGAGTGGATGTAGTTGAGGGCGAGGCAATGTTGGCCGCCGCGCGTAAGAATAATTGCGTGGTTCAAGTGGGGACTCAACGTCGAAGCACGCCGCACTTGATCGATGCAAAAAAACGCATCATCGAACAGGGTAAACTTGGGAAGATTGGACATTCCGAAGTCTACTGTTATTACCATATGCGATCGCGAAATAATCCGCCCGATGGTCAGCCCCCAGAACATTTAGACTATGAGATGTGGACTGGCCCTGCTCCGCTGCGACCTTACAATTCAATAGTGCACCCGCGTAGCTGGCGCGCGTTTATGGAATATGGGAACGGAATCGTTGGCGACATGTGCGTGCACATGTTTGACACTGTGCGTTGGATGTTAGATTTGGGTTGGCCAAAACAAGTACACAGTATCGGCGGTATCTATGTCGAGAAAGGTAACCAAGCTAATATTTCAGATTGTCAGTCAGCGACATTCATGTATGACGACCTGTCGGTTGCATGGCAGCATCGCAGCTGGGGTGCGCCTGTGGACGTAAATTACCCATGGGGTGCTACGATTTACGGTGAAAAAGGAACGTTGAAATTGAGTGTCCAGCGATGGGATTTTGTACCCTACGGTGGCGGGCAAGCGGAGTCGGGGCAAGTCGAAATGGAACTGGGACAATTTCCAGAGGACAAGGACGAAAAAGATCTAGAGCGGCATGTTGCGCCTGCAATCCGCCGGCACATGCAAGACTTTTTGGTTGCAATTGCTAATCGTAGTCGACCGGTTGCCGATATTTTGCAGGGGCATATTTCCAGCAGTTCCTGCGTCCTTGCCAATATGTCGTATCAGTTAGGAAGATCCATGGTCTATGACCCAGAATCGGGAACCGTGCTTGGTGATGAAGAAGCCACTAGGATGTTGGCACGACCTTATCGACAACCTTGGCAACATCCCACAGTTAAGTCCGAATAAAGATATTCGCGGACGCTTAAATTCCGTTTTTCGTTCTTACCACGTGCGACCATTGTGTTCGCAGACTAATGGGCAATCTCTTCGATAATTTGAAACTCCCTAGCAGGATGATGGTGGGCGCCATTGGTTTGGTCGCTGGTGCGCTGCTGCATCTATGCTGGGAGGTGGGCTTATACTTTCATTTAGCATGCGCCTTCCTGGGCGTCTTGATGCTGTTCTTGAATCACGGACGTGAAGGTTGGGGGACTCAGATGTCCTCAATGCAAGGGAAGCTTGTTGGGACGGTTGCCGTACTTCTAATCCTGTTATCATTGGGTGGATTGAGAAGTTACTACGGCGAAGTTTCTCAACGAAGCGGTGTCGGACAATATGTTGATCCCGCGAAGGCACAATTGATTCGGCTTCGCTGCGATGTGGCTTCGGTTGGTCAAAAGCCAAGACCTGCTCAAAAGAATCCTTTTGACGCCATGCGCACGGGCCGGAGCCGGATGCTGGTAGTCCGAAGTCGGCAGATTCTAGTCGGTGATCAGTGGCTGGAAACCTCTGGTAGATTGCAAGTGTTTGTCGAACCACCCGGAAGTGTTCAGCCCGAAAAAGACTTCAATGAAGAAATCTTTGAAGAATGGGATGTCGAAGTAGGAGATCAAATTGAACTCTTGGGCTGGTTAGCGTTGCCTGCCCCTGCTCACAACCCTGGGCAATTTGACTTTCGCACTTGGATGCTTGCGTCTGGTTTACAGGGGCAGGTTTCGGTGAAGAATCAGAAAGTCGTCAAAGTTCTGCACCGCTGGCGAACGTTTTGGAATGCGCCTGATCGATTGAAGCAACACTTTAAAGACGCGGTGATGCAACATGTGGATCCTGACCAGGTAGATCTGGCATCTGCAGTTCTGTTGGGCGATCGCAGTATGTTGGACCGTCAACAACGCCGCGAATTTGCCGGGACCGGTACCATACACATTTTAGCGATTTCAGGTTTGCATCTGGGTATCCTGGCGACCTTTTGTTTCTATATCGGCCGTTTGCTTCGAATCCCTAACAAGGGATTACTGTTTGGGGTGATCGGATTGGTTGTCTTCTACGCGTGGTTAGTCGACTTTCGCGCGCCCATCGTTCGGGCTGCCGTACTGACCACAATCTATTGTGTGGCAACCTTGTTGGGGCGGCGTGCGTTTTCGATGAACACGTTGGCTGCGGCGATGTTTGTCGTGGTTTGGATCGACCCTGCACAACTGTTACAACCTGGGACACATTTGTCATTTTTGGCGGTGGCCGCTATCGTGCTGTATGGTCAGATGCGGCAAAATCCTGAACGCGATCAATTGCAAGAATTAGTGAGACAAAAGAAGACCTTCTGGGTTCGGGTTTGGGATTCATGCCTTCGGAAAATCACCGAGGCCTACGCTTGTAGTGCGTTGGTCTTTTTTGCCTGTTGGCCCTTAGTCGTGCACAGTTTTCATCTATCTGCTTGGGTTGGACTGGCTGTCAATCCCATTGTGATATTGCCTATGACATTGGCACTGTTAAGTGGATTTGGTCTGCTTGTGTTTGGTAGTTGGTTTCCATTGGCAGGAACGGTATTTGGTGCGGTTTGCAGCCTTTCGTTGTTTTCTATGGAGTGGATCGTAAAAGTCGCTCACGATCTTCCATACAGTCACCAATGGTTGGCGTCGCCGGGTTTGATTTGGATTATCTTATGGTACACCTGGCTGTTGATTGCGGTTTGGATTTTGGCCGAACGCATGAAACGACGCTGGTTGATCGCGATTAGTTTGACGTTGGCCTGTTTCGCTTACGTATTCCCATATCCTGCCTATCCCGATCGAATCAACGGCCAGGGACCACCCTTAACCGTTACGTTTACCGACGTAGGGCATGGCAATCTGGTTGTCGTTCGAACACCTGGAAACCATGTACTGGTCTACGATGCTGGTAGTTTTCCTTCGTCCACCATCGCCGGGGAGCGTGGCAGTCAAGTGTTATGGTCCTACGGTATCGGCTTAATCGATCAACTCTTAATTTCCCATGCGGATATAGATCATTACAATGGAGTGCCGGAACTGCTGGAGTGTTTTCCCATTAGTAAAGTTATTTGTCCCACAGAAATGTTCCTGAATCAGTCGGAAGTCGTGGCTGAACTGCGATCGCGTCTGGTAAAAGCCGGGCTAGAGCCCGAAGAAGTGAAACAAGGGGACGTGCTGTACCGAGAAACCGATTTGGTTTGCCGAGTACTATCGCCAGGCAGCGTTGCGTTCTCTGATAGTGATAATTCCAATAGTTTGGTGGTTTTGATTGAATACGGGGCCAATCGCTTGCTGTTGACCGCTGATATTGAAGGGCAGGGGCTAGACCAATTGCTTGCCACCCAGATACAACCGATCACCGTTCTTCAAATTCCCCATCACGGAAGTCGCGCCAGTAAGCCTGCGATTTTTGCCCAATGGGCCAAGCCAAGAATCTCAGTTGCGTCCGCTTTGCAAAAACGAATTCGACAAACAACAATTCAAGCGTATGAAGATTGCGAATCGGAAGTCTACGTGACCAACCGCGATGGTGCAGTACTTGTAAATTTGTATCCCGACGGTTCGACCGAAACCAGAACGTGGTTAAACCGTCCTTGGACCGTTCGATAGATTTCAATTCTACGACCATTGCATAACACAATAGGTGATACAAATTCCAATGGGATGTTTGCTTCACTCCTTAAGAAAAATGCACAATCACTAGCCACACTCAGGTTTGGCGAGTGGATGTGAGCGTCGTAAGTGACCGATCTTAAAGCGCACTTCTCAACTCGATAGTTAACGATCCAGGTAAAAGTGGGCCAACCTTCATCGTGTTTCCAGTTCAAAAAGTCTGATGCTTCTATTGATCTTTGGTGTCCACATAGAGGTTGCGATTGACTATCACCGACTCAATGGAGGCATCCGTTTGATAGGTTTGCGGTTCCTGCGTTACGATCAACACAACTTCAGTGCCGTTAATGGACACTCGGATTGGAATCGAGAAACCCTCTACCACGTTGGTGAAACGATATTCCAACTGATTGTTGTTCACTTTGTAATCGAATACCGGGATCTTCGTTGTGCGAAGATATTGGTCGAAGAATTTGGAAAGATCCATTCCTGATTGTTGGCTCAGGTAATCTTCTACTTGCTGTGTGGTTACGGTTTGGTGCCAAAATTTCTTGTTCAATCCTCGCAAAATTCCGCGCCATTTTGGAGTGTCGTTGATCATGTGTCGTAAGGTGTGCAACATGTTTCCGCCCTTATAATACATGTCGCCCGACCCTGAATTGTTTACGCCGTAGACTCCAATGATCGGTGAATCGTTTCGAATGCTCTTGCGACAGCCAATGACGTAGTCTTCAGCTTCCTTTTGAGTGAAGTGAAATTCGACGAAAAGATTTTCCGAGTAATTGGTGAAGCTTTCATGGATCCACATGTCCGCGGCATCTTTCATCGAGATATTATTGCCGAACCATTCGTGTCCAGATTCATGGACAATAATGAAGTCAAATTTTAAGCCAACGCCCGTGCCGCTTAAATCTCTGCCACGATAGCCGTTTCTATATCCATTGCCGTACGTTACCGAACTTTGGTGTTCCATTCCTAAGTACGGCACTTCAACCAGTTTGTAACTGTCCTCGTAAAACGGATAGGGACCAAACCAATGTTCGAATGCGGCGATCGTACGTGGAGCTTCTTTGAAATGAGACTTCGCGACATCAAGGTCTTCGCGAAGCACCCAGTAGTCCATGTCTAGCTTGCCGTTTTCACCAACAAAGTCATCGTTAAAATGGACGTAGTCGCCAATGTTTGCGTTGATACTATAGTTGTTGATTGGGTTGGTGACTCGCCAATGAAACGACTTGGTTTCTTCGTCAGCGTTGGACTCTTGTTTGATAAGTCTGCCGTTGGAAACCGCAACCAAGTCATCGGGGACCGTTAGCGTGACATCGACCCCTTGGTCAGGTTCATCGTAACCGTGGTCTTTGCAAGGCCACCAAATACTGGATCCAATTCCTTGGCATGAGGTTGCAATGAAGTGCTTGCCAGTTTTGCTTTTTTGCCAACTAAAACCGCCGCTCCATGGTGGATTTTTACTCTCGGTTGGCTTACCTTCAAACTGGATTTTGATCGTCTGTGTCGCGTCAATGGGAAGTGGTTGTGGAAAATGGATTAAATAGACATTTTCATTTCGAGTGTAAGTTAGTTCGGTATCATTAAATCGTACGCTAGTAATCTGCAACGGTGATTGCAAATCAATTTGCAATTGCGTCTCAGGCTTAAGCACTTTGAACCGTATGGCATTCGACCCTTTGATGGTTCTGGCTTCGGGATCAATATTGATGGCTAAATCATAGTGCAATAGATCCCACCACTGGCGTTCAGGTGTGACCGAACCTCGCAATCGTTCCTGTTCGGTAAATTGATCGTCTTTCGAGGGATTCTCGGCGTCGTTTTGCAGGTAGACAAAGCCACCTGCGATGCCTGCATTGAAGACCCAGGCAAGGCAAATTCCAAATAAGGTCAGGGATCGAACTATCAAAACTGTCACCTTGTTCAAAGTTAGTTGGGTTGGATCTGCTTGGCCCAATAATCACACACCAATTGTAATCGATTAGCCGTGGCTTTGGCGATTCGGTCTCTGGAACATTACCACTAGTTTTTAGACCGCTATTGATGATTTCTTCGCGGCTATCGATGTCTACTACTGGGCCCTCACCGTGTGCTGGCCGAGTGATAGGGCGGGTGGTGCCGGTCCTAAACAGTCGATCAAGGTTTTGATGTACAGTAGGTACACAGCCGGAGTTCGCTAAATTTAAGTGACCTTATTTCTTCTTTTCATTCGCAAAGAACCAGGCAAATAGGCTCAGTAATGCGACAGCTGATAATTGCCCAACCAGGTTTAGGTGCGAATGCGAGTGCGTAAACAACTCGCCAGTGATCGTGCTAAAAAATCGGTCGAAAATGAACGCGGCAATGATCGATCCAAAAATTACGGTCAACATATAGACCCAGAATGCCGTCCGTGAAAATGAACGATAGATAGCGCCGATCGTCGCGACGTTGGTTGCAGGGCCAGCCATCAAGAAGACGATTGAGGCACCGACCGACAGTCCACTTCCTACCAACGCTGCGGCAATCGGCACCGATGCGGTTGCACAGACGTACAAAGGGATACTGATTAGCAAGGCGACGGGGCTTTGAAACCAATCCGAATTGCCAAGCCAACGGTTCAATGATCCCAAAGGCAATAAAGTTGAAATAAGAGCAGAAACGACAACTCCGAGGACCACCCAACGATAGATCGAACGAATAATTTCCAGCGATTGACCCACGGACGTTTGAAAATAAGCGATCACAGGGTGCGTCGTCGCCTCAGAAATGCTAACCCAAGCGGCGGCGTCAGGCGCTGGCTGAATCACTTGCAATGGTCGCATCGTGGGCTTGGCTACAACCGTTTTGGCTGGAATCACAGCAGGCTCTTGCGCGTCGTCTGCGACTTGGGCAGCAAGATTTGTGCAACAAGAATGCGCCGCGGCATCGGTGATATCGGGCTGGCATTTGGGAGATTCCAATATGGAACCTGAGAAACAGCATGAAGTGCTTGGCACGGTAGCTTTGCCGTCTTTGCCTGACGTTGAATGGTCCTGACTGAGTGTCGTTGGCTTGCCCGTCAAGCGTTCGATAAAAAAGCCAGCACTTGTGCCAAGGATCAAGGCGACAAAGACTTTGTAAATAGCAAACGGCCAACCTAAGAAGGCGGCGGTGACAAAAACTGAATCGATGCCGGTTTGAGGCGTTGAAATCAAGAAACCGATACAGGCTCCGTCGCTGGCTCCGTTACGTTTTAGCCCAATTCCTGTCGGAATCACGGCGCAGCTGCAAAGCGGTAGTGGAATTCCGACTAACACAGAAAGCAACACGCCTACATAACCATTAAGACGACGACGCACGAAACCAGACGGCGTTAGTCCATGTAGCAACCCGGCAACCAACGCCCCAAACAGAAACCACGGCGATAATTCGCATAGCACCGACCACAGGTTCAAGCCAAATTCTTCAAGCCATTTCAACACGCTGCCATCCTTTGTCTTGCAGACCTGGTTTGCCCTGATTCGCTTTGGAAGCCAGCGACCGGTTTACTTCTTTGTCGTGTCGGACTTTCAAGAGCTTACCAGTTCTTCTGGAAGAACAGAAATGTCCACCTTTGCAGTTGGACAGTGGACAAGTGGCGTCAACGGATCGCGGCGGCAAGCTATGGAAGTTGCTTGGCTTCATTGGCCAAACGTTGTCGGTAATATTTCAGTCCGGGAAAAAAGAAGCAGCAGCCCGAGACAAAACCAAACAGTGTGTGTCCATAGTCGGGAAACAATGCCATTGGAATGGATGTCAAGAACAATGCGACTGCCTGAATGTAAAACGTACCCGACAACATGCCAGCCTTGATTAGGAATACCATGCCGCTAATGATTCCCAGCATTGGCGCTAATAACAGTGCAGGTAATCCGTGATACATCTCTAAGAGAAATAGGGAACCGATCGCAATCAAACTGCCGGCCCAGACATGGGCAATTTGCCGTTCGACGAAAGTAACCGGCCCCATGCGGCGCCGCAAAATCCAAAACACAGTCGCCCAAGTTCCAAAGCCGAATGACCAAAGTAAAAAGTATCGCCATCCGCTGGCACTGTTATCCACGTGACTCCAGTGCACAAGATCGGTCGCGATACATGCCATAAACAGAACCAAAGAATGCCACATCCAGAGCAATCCCCAGTTCTCCAGAACGTTGGCCTGATGCGTTTCGCGAAACATTCGGGCCAGGATGTCAGCGACCTGCCCGCTTCTTGCCAACATGCTTTCATTGTTCAAGAAAGCGTAAAGATCATCAGCCAGCGCTCCTGCGCTGTGATACCGCAGATCGGTGGGCTTTTGAAGACACTTCATCGCGACCATTTCTAAATCACGATTGACATTTTGCCGAATTGCTCGGGGCGGCAGCGGCTCTTGTTCCAGGACTAAAAGCAACGTATCAACTGCGGTTTTGGCAACGAACGGAGCTTGATGGGCTAGGCAATAGTAGAGAATCGCACCCAGCGAGTAAACGTCACTCGATACGCCCACGTCACCTCGAGTTCCCCCTGCTGCTTCGGGAGCCATGTATGCGGGAGTACCCAGAATGGAGCCTGAACGAGTCAGCGGTTTCCCGTTGTTGCTGGCCAGGGTTCCAGACACGTTATGTTTGGCTAACCCGAAGTCGACCACGTGCGGAACCCCTTCATTGTCGATCAAGATGTTCGAAGGTTTTAAGTCTCTATGCAACACGCCTTGTTCATGAGCATATTGAATTGCCTCGGCAACTGTCGCCAAAATCGAAGCGATCAACTCGGCTGATGTGTCGGGTTTAAGGAACTGGCTTAGCGTCTGTCCTTCGACGTATTCCATGCATAAAAACTGATGATTTCCCATCTCCGAAAATTGGTAAACCTTCACAATATTCGGGTGACTTAGCCTGGCGACCGACTCAGCTTCACTGCGAAACCGTATCCGTTCATCGTCCGACGCAAGCGAGCCTCGCAAAATCAACTTCAAAGCCACAATCCGATTCAGACTCATTTGCCTGGCACGGTAAACAACGCCCATTCCTCCGCGTCCCAACTCTTCCAACAGTTCAAAATCGCCGAACGTTTTGGGAAGCACTGGGGGTAGGTCGTCTTGACCTTTGGATTGGTTGAGAAACCCGTCAATACTGGTCGATTCTGGAATGTCTTTTTTGTCCAGTGGAACGTCTTTCTGTGCTTCCTCTAGACGCATGCGACCCACGGCATCGGTGACCACTAACGTCCCCCAAAGATCACGAATGTCGACTTCGAATTCGGGAAATTCAGCGATCGCCGAATCCAGTGTGACTGCCTGACCCGAGAGCAAGCGTTCGGATAGTTCGGACAACACCAATGCTACGGATTCTTCGTCTACTTCTTTGTTCACTGGCGGACCTAATCCAAGACAATTTTCTGTTGAAAGCGCTTTCGGCAGGCGTGTCGGAAACGCAGCTTATCCACGGAATAATCGATGAGTCTACCCCAAATTTCGGTGGTCTTTCAATTATACCGTACTTCTGGACCTTGTCGCGTTGCAAAGACCAGATTCGCGCACTGTCAAATGCGATCACCCATCGACACAATCACGATTGGCCCAGAGGGACCCAGCGATGTTTATTTGAATCGTGCGACGTTAGGCAGTTTCCCTAAGGCCAGCGGCAGTTGTAGAACAACCAGCACGCAGCCCAAGCAACTGGATATTGCCTTCACTGGCTTGCGGTGAGTGCTTGAATTGCGGTAAATCTTCCTCTGCCACAGGCCTAGCGACAATATTTAGCACAAACTGCAGACCGCAGCTTAGGCAAGTTCCACAGCTTTGCCATTTTGGGCTCTAAGAAAAGCGTTCGGCTAACCCGTCGATGATCGTCTGGCCAATATTCAAGGACGCGGTCGCTGCTGGCGATGGAGCGTTCAAGACGTTGACCATTCTGTCATCCTGTTTAATCAAGAAGTCATCTACTAAGGTTCCATCTCGCGATACCGCTTGGGCGCGGATTCCTGCTGGTGCCGGTTCCAGATGCTTCGCCTGGATTTCAGGGATCAATTTCTGTAAAGCTCTGACAAACGCCTTTTTATTGAAGGATCGCCACATTTCGCCCAAGCCCATGGACCAATGTTTTGTTGCCATACGGATGAAGCCGGGATACGTCAAGCTTTCAAATAGGTCTCCGAAATTGACTTTTGTTTTGCTGTAACCCTCTCTAGCGAGCGCCAAAACGGCATTGGGACCACATTCGACCGCGCCGTTGATCATCCGAGTAAAGTGAACGCCTAGAAAAGGAAAGTTTGGGTCAGGCACTGGGTAGATCAAGTTACGGCAGAAGTGCTTCGCTTCTTCTTTGAGTTCGAAGTATTCACCTCGAAACGGGACAATCTTGGCGTCAGGTTCTTGTCCACCCATCTTGGTAACTCGGTCACAGTGCAGGCCCGCGCAGTTAATAATCAACGAGGTGGCAAATTCGCCAATGGGCGTCTTGACGATCGATTGATCAGGTCGATGTTCGATTCCGGTCACCTTAGCTCCGGTAACAATTCGATTATTGCCCATTTGGACCAAGGCAGCCAATTTTTGGCACACTTGGCGGTAGTTGACGATGCCGGCTTCAGGAACATGAATCGCTTGGATTCCAGCAGCATGGGGTTCCAACTCTCTTAAACGTTCGGCTCCAATTACTTGGCAATTGACGCCGTTCGCTTGGCCGCGTTCAAAGATGCGCTCCATCGCGGGCAATTGGGCTTGGTTGAGCGCGACAATCACTTTGCCACAGATGTCATAGTCGATACCATTCTCTTGGCAAAACTTTTCCATCGCCACCTTGCCATTGCGGCAATTGATTGCCTTCAGGCTTCCAGGTTTGTAGTAGATACCCGAATGCAAGACACCCGAATTATGACCGGTCTGATGGTCAGCTAGTTGATTCTCTTTTTCTAAGAGGATAATCGACTTAGCCGGGTACTTGTTGTGAAATTGATAAGCCGTTGCTAAGCCAACGATCCCGCCGCCGATGATCACTACGTCCGAGGTTTCCATTGCATCGATCCAAAGTCTTCAATTGATTCAAAGTCAGCTACTGATTAACAAGCAATTGCTGCGTAATTGGCTTTTCGCGAGTGGCAGTAGAAAACTTACCGCACTACAAGTACTCACCGCAAGTGAAGGAAGACAATATCCACTTGCTTGCGCTGCGTACTAGAATTTGCTGCATACTAGAATTTACTGCGTACTAGAATTTGCTGCCTGCTGGTATTTTTGCGTGCTGGTATTTTCTCAGCTGCCACTTGCCTTCTATTGCCTTGCACCACCGATGAAACCATCGCTGTTGTCGGTCTCGCGATGGGTGCTATCGATTGGATTCTGGGTAGGGAAGCGTCCCCAATTTGGTCACTGCTGACCCATCTAGATCAACGCTTAGGCCCCGCAGAATCCATGTTCGAATGGCCTTGTTTGGGTCAGTGTTTCACAAGTCGTTACAAAGTGGATTCACTTAACCCAGCGTTTTTTGCAAAGCCCGAACCAAATTTGCCAACGCCCTAAAGCGTATCTTCTGCGAATTATAACCAATTAAGAAAACTTTAATATTGGAGCGCCTTGGCTTGGTTCTCGGTCCAGCCCGGAAATCTTTATGGGCTAGCGGATGCCGGCTGTTGCCGCATGACTGCCGGCTTAGTGCCAAATGGACCTTTCCAATCGCAGGCGCTTGTTTCCCTTGCGACTTTCCTTGCGACAAACTGACGCTTACGAACATTCACAGGATCGGGAAAAGCTTGATTGGTTAGGAACTTGTCTAAACAATCGTCGCCAAAGACGTTATCTTAATAACCTTGAATTGCGTAGTCGTTGGACTTCGTACCTTGCGTGTCAAATTGGCTTGCATGTCAAATTTGATCGACGCGAGAACGGCCCTAGATCGACAGACCGATAGTTGATACTGGCAACTGCCCATTCCGGCAACTGCCCATTGTGTGGGCGTGCCTATCCATAGAAGCTTGGGATTGAATGATGAATGAACAACCCTCCGAACCGTCAAACACTGTCTGGCCTTTGTGGAAATCGTTGAGTATTTTCTGCTTGGTTTTCTCTTTGATCTGGGTGCCCTTGGCTTATGGTTTGTTCAATAAACAGAAAGTCGAAGATGCGATTCCGTTGATGACCGCGGGGGTGGTCGAATTGATTGCGACCCTGGCGTTAGTGGTTACGCTACTGTGCTTTTGTTTCTTTCTTATTTTGCGTTGGCAAAGTAATTATCGGTGGGTGGGTTTACTGGCTTTTACCGCGATCTTGGTTGGAAGCGGTTATTCGATCACCAAGTACTACCGCATTGTTTTCGATGGCGACATGAAACCGTTGCGGATTGAAGCCATCAATGACGGGTTTTCGTTAGATATCCAGGCCCAACCGGTTGGTCACCAATTGATGGTTTCCAAGTCCAGTTTCCCTCAATTTTTGGGACCTAACCGTAATCTGAAAGTTGACTGGTTGACTATCGACAAGACAGCGAAAGCCAAGTCCATTAAAGTGAACTGGTGCAAGCCGCTGGGCTTTGGCTGGTCGGGCTTTACGGTGGTCGATGGTGTTGCCTTTACCATGGAGCAACATGGTCCTTGGGAAGTCGTCACTGCCTATCAAGCGTTGGGCGGGAAGCGGATCTGGTACCACCGTGATCGGCATCGACATGACGAAGCCGCAGGCGGCGTGGGCCCTAGGTCAACGCCAACTTTTCATAACAGTCGGTTGTACACTTTGGGGGCGATTGGAACACTCAACTGCTTGGCCGCTGATACGGGCAAGTTGATTTGGCAAAAGGAATTGACCAAAGAATTCGACTTGCCCACAACGGTTTACAATCAAGGCCAAGATAACCAATACGATGTTGAGAACATCGGTGTCATTTGGGGGCGAGCGGCTTCACCACTGGTCGCTGGCGACAAGATAGTCGTTCCCATTGGCGGCCAAACCGGAAATCGCACAACGCTGGCTGCCTTCAGTCTACAAGATGGTTCCAAAATTTGGGCTACGGGTGAGCGCCAGATATCTTACGGTTCGCCCGATTTGGTAACATTGCTAGGCAAACAGCAGATTCTGATTATCAACGAAGACACCGTCACGGGTCACGATCCTGAGACCGGTGTTGAACTTTGGCAACATTCAAGGCCAGGAGAAAGCGGTGGTAGCGCGAACACGTCCCAACCAGTGGTGGTTGCCCCGAATCAAGTTTTGCTGACCAAAGAGTATGGACTGGGTGGCGAACTGATCGAAGTATCGATCGATCAAGACGATAAATGGTCGACACAATCAGTCTGGAAAAATTCTCGGGTTCTAAAAACCAAATTTACCATCGCGGCGATCTCAGGGAATTATGCCTACTGCATTTCAGGCGGCAATTTGGAGTGTGTGGATTGGAGGACAGGCGAACGAATGTGGCGAGGTGACAGGTTCCAACATGGACAAATGTTGCTAGTGAACGATGTGTTGGTCGTGATGTCCGAGGTGGGGGATTTAAACTTTGTGCAAGCCACACCCGACGAGTACATTCTGCTGACGACCAAGCAAGACGTCCTATCAGGTCGTTGCTGGAACACACTTTGCCTATTCGAGGATAAACTTCTGGTTCGCAGCGAATTGGAGGCAGTCTGTTTGACCTTGCCAACGGTTGACCCAACTACACAAGCCGCGGAGATGGTTTCGACTCGGGGTAATCCGGCCAACGCCGCCGTCTTGCCCGTAAGTAATCGGGGGAATTTCGCAATAGCAGGTTTGGATTCATCAAATCTTTTGCCGCAAGATGAAACCACTCAAAAGCCTTCACGGCAAACACTGCTTAACGACATTGAACGCACGTCTGCCAAGGGTGATAAAGAGGCGACTTTGAAGACGCTTGATTCCTTGCTCGAAAATTATCCTGACGAAGCGTTTGCCTACTACCAGCGTGGTTGTAACCGTTGTTGGGCGGGCGACTTTGTCGGCAGTGTGACCGACTTCGATAAGTATGTTGCCTTGCGTCCGGAAGTAGAGAGACGCTTGTGGGAACGTGGCATTTCGCAATATTATGCCGGTAAGTTCAAGGAAGGTGCCAAGCAGTTTCAACTGTATCAAACTTATCATGACAATGATGTAGAGAATTCGGTTTGGCGGTATTTGTGCCAAGCGAAATTTGATGGCCTAGAGAAGGCTCAAGCGGATATGCTGCCGATCAAAAACGATCCGCGCAAGCCGCTGATGGAAATTTACAAATTGTATCGTGGTGAAACGGATGTGCCGTCGGTAGAACAGGCCATCGTTGCCGGAAGTCCGAGCGGAAGTGAACTTGAGTCACGTAAATTCTACGGCAATTACTATTTGGCGTTGTACTTCGAGGCCCGTAACGATGACAAATCTGCGGCCCGGTACATCGCCCAGTCGGTTTCAGTTCCTTCAGATTCACGGCAGGTCAGTCGCTATATGTGGGACGTTGCAAGAGTGCATCAGACTTTGATTTTGAATCGTTTGAAAGCCAAGGAAAAAGAAACCACGGGTTCCAGCAAAGATAAAGCAAATCTTAACTGACGATTTTTGACGTGATTGAATCGTTCACAGTAAAACCAGTTCGTCACGATGAACCACCGCATCACCTAGATTGAAACCAATTCGGTCCTGAATTTGGTCGCTATGAATGCCCTGAATTTTTTCCAGGTCATTACTTGCATATCGACTAAGTCCCCGGGCCAATCCCTTGCCGTTGGAATCAACTAGCAAGATCACGTCTCCGCGATTAAACGGTCCTGTCACTTTTAGGATGCCCTTGGCCAACAGACTGCGATTACCGGTCAGCACAGCAGTGACGGCCCCGCTGTCCAAATGAATCATGCCTTGAGAAGTTGGACCGGCTAGAATCCAACGTTTTCGGCTTTCTAGGCGACTGCTGTTTGCGGGGATCTTGGTGCCAACCGCCTGTCCCTGTGACAAGCGTAACAAGCAATTGGGTTGCTTGAAACTGGCGATGACAACGTTGACGCCACTGCAGCGGGCAATTTCGGCAGCCTGTAATTTGGTCACCATTCCACCAGTTCCCAAACCTGAAACGCTTCCGCCTGCCATGGACTTTAAAGTCTGATCGATTGCAACCACTTCCGAAATCAGAGTCGCCGAAGGATCTAGACTTGGATTGGCTGTCATTAGTCCTTCCTGATCGGTCAATAAGATCAGCAGATCCGCAGCGTCCAAAACCGCAACACAAGCCGATAGGTTGTCATTGTCGCCGACCTTAATTTCGGCGGTTGCCACTGCATCGTTTTCGTTAATGATTGGTACGATCCCAGCGGCCAGCAAACCTTCTAAGGTGTCACGCGCGTTAAGAAATCGTTCGCGATGGTCAAGGTCGGCCCGAGTCAGTAACATTTGCCCGACTTCAATCTGGTGGATGTTGAACATCGCTTGCCAAACCGCCATCAAGTGAACTTGTCCAACAGCGGCTAGGACTTGCTTGTCAACCAAGGTCTCGACGACGGATGTTACCTTCTTCGTTGGATAACCGACGTTTTTTTCTCCGCTACGCGTTTCAAGAATTCCCTGCTGCGGGTCGCCTGCGATCGGATGTCTGCGGTCGGCGATCTTTTCACGTCCGGCAACGATTGCGCCGCTACTAACCACCACCACCTGATGGCCCGCTTCTCGAATCGCGCGAATTTGCCTGGCAATATCGACCATGTGGGGTCGATCCAGTCGACGCGAACCGCCGGTCAGGACACTAGTCCCAAGTTTGACAACAATTTTCATAGTCAAACTACCACAAAACTCGGCAACGGATCGTACCCGGGATTTCGCGAATCTTATCTAGAGCCAATTCGGAATACTGAGCGTCGATGTCGACGACCACATAACCAACGTCTTCAAAGGTTTGTAGATACTGGCCGCTGATGTTAATCTCATTTTCGGACAAAACTTTATTGATCGCCGCCAAGATGCCGGGGCGATTTTCATGCAAATGAAGCAAACGATACTTGTTGGGGTATGCCGGCAATGCCACTTCCGGAAAGTTGACACTGGACATGGTTGTTCCGTTATCACTGTAGCGTATCATTTTTTCAGCTACTTCGATTCCGATATTCTCCTGTGCCTCGACCGTGCTTCCACCGATATGCGGCGTCAAGATCACGTTGTTAAACCTGCGGAGGGGAGATACAAATTCTTCGTGGTTAGACTTGGGCTCCACCGGGAAAACATCGATCGCGGCGCCCAATAGACGTTTCTCCTCCAACGCTTTTTCTAGAGCTACCAAGTCGATCACACTGCCTCGAGACGCGTTAATCAAAATGGAATCAGGACGCATCAACTTAAGCTGTGCTTCGCCGATCATATTCTGAGTTTCGGAGGTTTCAGGAACATGCAAACTAACGATATCGGCCTTGGATAAAACTTCGTCCAATTCCATCTGACTGGCGTTGCCTAGTGGTAGTCGGCTGATCGCATCACAAAAGATAACTCGCATTCCCAGGGATTCGGCCAACACGCTTAATTGGGTTCCAATGTTGCCATAACCAATGATCCCTAACGTTTTCCCTCGTATTTCGAACGATCGATCAGCGGACTTATCCCAGATGCCAGTGTGGCACAAAAGATTGCGCTCGGGGATCCGCCGCATCAACAAAATGGATTGAGCTAGGACCAATTCGGCAACGCTTCGAGTGTTCGAGTACGGTGCGTTAAAAACGGGAATACCACGCCTCAACGCCGACGACAAATCGACTTGATTGGTTCCGATGCAAAAGCAACCGATGGAAAGCAACTTGGGCGCAGCTGCCAGTACTTCTTTGGTCAACTGGGTGCGCGAGCGAATGCCCACAAAGTGGGCGTCATGCAGAACCTCTTTCAAGCTCTGGCCGTCGAACGTGGATTTGTGCAGCTCAAGGTTTTCGTATCCCGAACGCAGCAAGGTGTTGACCGCCGACTGATGGATGCCTTCCAACAAAACGATCTTGATTTTGGACTTCTCCATGGACGTGGTTTTGGTTTGTCCATCAATACTAACAGTTTGCGACATTGAACTGGGTTTCTGTTTCGAAAGGTGTTCAACGGTCGAATAAAACCGTCGGCGTGGTTCTACCTGGATTCAAGCAAGCGAGTGGTCCGAGGGGCCGGGATCGACCCATTTGGCCCTCGATTAATGCTTACAAAGCGAATAATCAGTGTCGAAATTCGAATGTGATTTTCTGAACACGTATTGAAACAGATTTTCACTAAGTTGCCAATTACAATGCCCACACCCGGAGCCGATCCTAAAGTCACCGGCAGTCTAAGGATGTGGGCGTCCTTCGGAGCATCCAAAGTAACCCAGTGGCACGCAAACAGGGCAGAGTGTTTGACTACAGTGGTTAACTTACAACCCTTGACTGGCATCGCGGGTAGTTCAAATGCATTTAAAGATCGCCGGCAGCCATTGAGCGAACGGGCTAACCGTTGCGGGGAACAAGTTTGCATGGCCGGTACCCCAACGGCTGCAAAGAACCGCCTACTTCACGAATTCAAGAAATCGCATGCTTCTGATAGGTTCAAGAGACTCGTCCAGCCCGTTACTTTACCGGGAGAGACATTACCGGGAGAGACATTACTGGGAGAGACATTACTGGGAGAGACATTACTGGTAAAGTTTAGTAACACACTACTTTGGGTATCGAATCGCCTCGCGTTTTTTAGAAAATTGGGACCTTTATGGACTGGCTTACGTTAATCTTCTTAGCAATCGTACAAGGTATCGCAGAATTTCTACCGATTAGTTCGTCCGGGCACTTGGCGTTAGGAGCGTTCTTTCTGGGCCTAAAGGAGGGGCAAGACGAACTGAGTATCACGCTGCATGCGGGTACACTATTGTCCATCTTGGTGTTCTATCGGCAGAAAATATGGGCCTTGTTGGCGGAAGACAGGCGAGTCATTGGGATGTTGATCGTTGGCACCATTCCCGTAGCGGTGATTGGTATTTTCATCAAGAAGATCATGCCGGGGATGATCGGGTTTGATTTGATGGACGGATTCCCTGCCGCCCTGACCGCCGCACTAATGTTGCCTGTTACGGGACTATTGCTGCTGGGGATTCCGATGCAGAAACGGGGTGAAAATGAATATCAGTCATTAACGTACGGGCAGGTAGTGGTGATTGGCTTCTTTCAAGCGTTCGCGCTCTTGCCTGGAATTTCGCGAAGTGGTTCCACGATTTTTGCTGGGATCTTCACAGGTCTACGAAGCGAAGCGGCAGCAACGTTCTCCTTTCTCTTGGCCATCCCAGCGATTGGCGGCGCGATGACGTTGGAACTGAAGGACGTGTTGGAAAACGGTTCAACCACGCCCGTGGGGATGCTTGTCGCTGGAGCAGTGATTTCCTTTCTAGTTGGCTGGGTATCGCTAACATTGCTGATGAAATTTGTAAACAAGGGTAAGTTGCACATTTTTGCCTTTTGGGTCATTCCTGTCGGTTTGATTACTGCGATTTTCCTATTACGCAATTACATGCTCAATGCCATTCAGGAAAGCGAAACCCTTGTCAGTTGGTGTTTGGGCGGATTTTGACGCAAAGCAGCTTGTCTTTACCATTTGGTGTGAAACTGGTCGTTGCACTGAAACTTGCGTAGAATATGGGTTCGCTTGTTTGCCAAGTGCCGCAGCGCTCTTGCCAGGGAGACGCCTGGCTTGGTGATTATTAAAGTTCATCTGGGGAGATTGGGGTTTTAAATGATATCGACGATCTTTTTTCGCGGCGCAGGTCTTCCAATAAGTCCAAACACAAGTCGGATGCTGAGTTTACGATCCCTGGGGTTCTTACTTGCGGTTGCGTGTTTGCAGTGGGTGAATTCTGCGAACGCAATGACTCAAATCCGAGCGGTCGAGCAAAAGGAAGTAACCGGTCGAGTGGTCTCGGTCACGAATCATTCTCTTGAGTTGCAAACGCCGTCGGGTGAACGCTTGGAAGTATTCTTTCAAGATCGTGATGTCGAAGCGATTACGTTGGGTGGTGATCGAGCGATGATCAAAGCACCTGCCAAGATTGAAGTGGCGGGCGAACTACCGATTCGACTGCTTCGAACAGGTTTGGCGATCGAAGTCACGGCCGACTTGGCCGAAGGCGGTGCTGTAAAAGACGTTCGGGACATCAAATTGTTGCCCGTCGATTTTGATAAATTCGACGTAACATTTTACGGTGTCAGTTCGACGGGAAAAGAAGATTTTCAACCTGCCAAGTGTACGGGTCTGATCGTAAAGTTGGCTGGCGGCAAGATCTACTTGAAAGTTCCCAAATCTAAACAGGTACCCAAGGGAGGTTTGATCTTCCCGGCTACGGTGGATTCGGTCTTCAGCATTTTGGACGATTCGATGCACGAGGTTGCCGTAGGCGATGATGTCATCAAGTCGGACATTCTAAAATTTAACACCGGCGAATGGTTGGCCCGCGAGTTAAAGATTCGCTTGGGCTCGGGAAAACGTTCGGTGCAATCGGACCCGGATGACGAATTGCAGTTGAAGTATCGTCACTTGGATAACTCGCCCGTCGATCCTCGTGAAGTCCGCAGTAAACACTTTGTCATGAAGACAGATTTATCTGAACGTAGTTCTCAAATCTTGTTGGATAAACTGGAACGGATGTACAAGATTGTGGGTGCTTACTACAACCGCCAGGACTTGGGACAACCCATCTATTGTTATGTTGTGGAAGACCTTAGTCGTTGGAAACCCATCATTGCTGAACTAACCCCCGGCATGGAATCGATCACAACCAAGGCTGGCGTGACAGTGGCTTCAAGATTAGGAAACTTGCGCCGAGCGATGGTCTACTCTTGCGGTGATCATGATGTCGTTCAACACGAAGCGGTTCATGCGTTTTGCCACCTTGGCTTCGGAGACACCGGACCCACTTGGTATGCCGAAGGAATGGCAGAATTAGGCTGTTATTGGCGACCTGGTGACGTCGGTGTGAACATCGATCCCGTCGTCATTCGATATTTGACCACCGCGACACCAACGCCTTTAGTTGAAATTGTGGCGCCTGGCCAACTTACGGGTGATTCGTGGCGTGCCTATGCCTGGCGATGGGCGCTGTGTTACATGCTGGTCAACAACGCAAACTACAGCAAGCGATTTTATGCGTTGGGCGACGCCCTGATGCGGCCCAACAGTAGTGCTTCGTTCTATCTGGAATTCGCTGACGTGGCACCCAATATCTCGTTTGAATACTTACAGTTTGTCAAAGAATTGGGTAATGGATACCAGCAAGAATTATGTTCATGGGATTGGAAGACGAAAGCGGTCGGGTTGGATACCGGACGGATTGCCAAGTGTGAAGTTCAAGCCCAACGCGGCTGGCAAGCGACCAGCGCAAAGTTGAAAGCCAGCGTCGACTATGACATAGTGGCGACCGGGGAATGGACCATCGACGGAACGGCAAAATTGGATCCCAACGGATCGCCCGATGGGCAAGGCCGTTTGATCGGCGCGATTCTTGTCGAAAAGATTAATGCCACGACCAACCAGGTTGAGTTTGAATTGTCCAAACCCTTCGACTTAGGGAAGCGAAC
>JBDNHU010000358.1:0-19278 GCA_041688615.1 Mariniblastus sp.
CGCCGGTGTTCTTTCCTTTCGCCTACGGCTCAAGGAAAGAACACCGGCGAAGAGGCTTGTAAGTCAATCCAAGAATCATTAACCTATACAGTATTCAGAGATCACCATCAGTTTCAACAATAAAACGGACATCCCCACTTTCCGCAGAAACGGACGTTCCTGCCGGCAATTGGCTTAGGTGTTGCTTCAAGTAATCAATAGCCTCCGGCCGGCCAATTCCCTCAAAGAACTCGATTAACTTGGCAACCGCCCGCTTGTCATTCATGAAATCCAAAGCTCCGCGAACAGATGCCCAACTATCTTCCATCCAAAATCGAATCTTGGTTGTTCTGCCTTCCACAACCGCCGCTTCTTCGTTTCGCCCCAACTCCTTTAAACACTGTGCGGTTCGAAAGCCAACATTTGCATCGATTGGGCCTGGCCAGACTTGCGCACACTTTTTAAAACTGCTGACAGCCAATTCGTATTGATCATTCGCCTGCTGCACAATGCCAAGCAAACGCCAATAATTGAATCCACGATCTTTCTCAGGCCATTGTTTGATAAACTGCGCGGCCTTACCAAACTCACCTTGATTGACCAAAGCTTGGATCAAAATCGACAGGTAGACCTCTTCCGAAATTGTCTTGGACGCTTTTTGGCCGGCTTCTAAGACCTCGAACGCCACCTTGGTCTCGGTTTTCCAAAGCCACCAACTGGCCATCGTTCCATAATGCAACGCTTGGTCGGGCTCGCGATTCTTCAAGAAGATGAAACGGTTCAGGACGTCATCGTCGCTTGGAGCTTGATTGGGCGCAACGATTCCAAAAGCGACGTCGATTTGACGATTCGCCAGATTCCGAGTGAATTGGCTTAGGAACCACAACCTAAATAGATCGGGTTTCTGGGCCGCGTCGACTTGAGCAAAAGCGGTCCAAAAAGGGCCGTCTGCATGTTCAGCCCGATTGGTTGCACAGTAAATCGAGAACAGAAGTTCATTGGCTTCGCGATACTTTGGGTCGCGATCTAAGACCTGCTTTAGCAGTCGCTCGGAGGCACACGCTTTGTACTCCACCAAGAATAACTGACGGGCACGAACGACCAGCGCATCTAAATAGTCAGGACTGCTTGGCGGGATTGTCTCCAACAATAGGATCGCTTGCCCTAACGCTTTGTCTGACGCTAAATTAGGGTCGCCTAGATAAGCCTTGGCCAGAAGGTAAGCACTGCGTTGCTTGATCTCTGCGTTGACCGGATAAAACAGCAGCCGCTGAGTCAGCAGACGAACCTTACCATACTCTTGCTTTTGCAGTGCCTCTTGTGCGGTCCAAAGCATGCTGTATTGCCATCCACGAACTCCCCAAAAAGTCGCCAAAAACAGCAACAGTAATGCAATGACACCGATTGTAAATTTCTTTTTCATGCTTGGGTTAGTCTCTAGGTTCTGGCGCGACTTTAATTCACTTCATTACAAACGAATGTACTTGCCCGGAATGAATCTCCATTGGCAACCGGCCGCCAGATCAGTCCAAGTATCGACCGAGCCATCTTTCCAGTAAACCACAATTTTTTCAATCACTTGGGCGTCGCCCAGACCGATCGTCCACTTGCGTTCTGAGTCCGAAAAATAGCTGCCGCCAGAAAAATAAGGCAATGCTTGCGTCTTACCATCCTGGGTAATTTCGATCCGACTGCCCTCAAGCGGCAGATGCTTGGGCGAACACAATTCCAGGGACACACTGTTGAACTTGGTTTGCGAATCATTGCGTAATAAGGAAACCGGGCGATCCAAATGATTCACGATAATGTCGGTGTCCAAATCTTGATCAAAATCGATCGTTGCTACACCCCGTGAAAGCGTCTTTTCAGAAAAAAATTCGCCACCCGACTGCGAAACGTCCGTGAACACGCCATCTTCATTTCGCAGTATCTGATTGGTTAACTGGTTGGGGTTGTGTTCCGGTCCTAGCACATGGCCGTTGCCAATAAACAGATCGATCCAACCATCTTTGTCATAGTCGACAGTGACCGCCCCAAACCCAAGGAATAACTCGCCGGTCGCTTGAGTCCTAGCAGAAAAACTGGCGTCCTGAAAATGCGCTGATTCCTGATTCAAATAGACCGTGTTCTTCCGCTTATAATAGTTGGTTACAAAAATATCAGACCAACCGTTCCGATCAAAATCGGCTGGCGTCACACTCATACTGGCTTCATTCAAGCCATTGACGCAAACCGCAACACCCGCCGAGGAACCCACTTCAGAATAATGGTTCGTACTCTCTGCATCTATTTTGTACAGAAAGTTGGCGACCAAATCATTTGCAATGTACAAATCACATTTCAAATCATGATCCCAATCCAAGGCGGCACTGGCCAATCCCTTGCCCATCGCTGTAAAGCCAAAGGAATCACCACACTCAACAAAACTTCCATTCCCTTGATTCAAGAAGAAATAATCTCTGGCCGCTTCGAATTCACCCGGGCCGCAATATCCCCGAATTGCATCATAGGTGCAGGCAGGGACTTCATAATTCCATTGAACGTAGTTGACGATCAACAAGTCATGAATGTTGTCGTGGTTAAAGTCCGCAATGATGGGACACACACTCCAGGTTGGATCGGCATTGAATGTCGAATCCGCAGTTAAAGAGAAAGTACCATCGCCTTGGTTCAAATAAACAGAAATGCCGCCAAAGTTCCCGACCGCAATATCATCAAACCCATCTGCATTCAGATCGCCAAACGCGCAACCATGCGAGAACCTAGTTTCCGACAAGTGCGAGGCGATAGTTGAAGAAGAAAATGTCTTGCCAGAAAGGTTGCGAAACAGTTGGTCATCATAGTCGGCATCCACTGAATTAATTGGCAAACCGCGTCCGTTAGTACAGTAGATGTCCGGCCAGCCATCCAAATCATAATCCAGACAAGCGAACCCGCCGCCCAAGATTTCAGGAAAGAAGTAACGTGCTTCTCGAGCGTCGTTATAGTACTGGAAATCAATTCCATACTGCTTCGCAACCTCTACAAAGGTCGGAGCGTTCTTCACTTCTTTACGATTTAAGATCCCATCGAAATCGAATTTAATCGCATCTTCGTTGGAAGTAACTTCTTCCTGTTTGGCCGGTGGCTTACTCGAATCAACTGTTTTTTCGCAGCCAGACAAGACCAAAGCAGTCGCCACCAAAGCAAAAATCGATAATCGATAGATTTTACTAGATGGAAACATGGATATTGTCAAATCAGTCATAGGAACTTTGGAACAAGAGTCTTCGCGGTTTGTCTGGTTCAGAGAATAAGATCGCTGTATATCGATTGTTCAATGTCTAGGGGTAAGTGTCAACGAATCGATTGGTAACCGAGTTGTTCCGAAATCAACTGAGACCGAGCGATCAGCAGCAAACCCTCACAATAAAACTGGCCACAAAACTGAAACAAGCGCATTAGAACGAACAATGGGCGGGGGAAAGCGCCCGCTCAATCGCATCTTATTATTGGGTAAACCGACTTTATGCCAAAAAAAACTCGCCCTCAAAAAAATGAGGGCGAGCCTTTATTCAATTCTGATTGTCAACCGTTGACCCAGGTCACGCTTGGATAATCCTAAGATTAGCCTGCGGTCTCTAGTTGCATTTCAGCACCGCCGATAGTTCCCAATGCACGCCAGACTTCTGGAGCGATTGTGTTAGGAATCGATTCAACCGAACCATCACATCGCAGGATGTTAACCAACGAAGTGTGACCGCTAGTTGCAGCGTAAACGCTTTCACCGTACCAGTCGCCAGCGCCATTGACGTTGTGACAGTTAGGTTCGTTAGGCAACATGGTGGTCGAGAAACAAGAACCGAACGCAGTCCAACCTTCAGCCCAAGATGCACCGCGAAGGCTTTCACGGCCCGCCTCGATGAAGTTGGTTTGGTTCAGACAAGCCAAACGGCATTCGTCTACTGCGAATTGGCTATTCATATCACAGTTGATCCAATCGCGAACGTTAGCACCCTTCTTCTCTAGAGCGAAAGGGGTCTTGCCTGGATCAGGCAAAAATTCGGAGTAAGCCATGGTGTTGCTTGAACCGTCAATCAACGATCCGAAGGTACGGGGAACGTCAATTTCCCAGTCATTCTTAGGACCAAAGCTTTGGAAAGCTGCATATCCATCGCCACGACCTGCGTTTGATTGCCAGTCGTGCTGCTTTGGAGCGGTCGAAGGCATGCTACCGTTACAAGTGGCGTAAGTCTGCTTGGCACCAGGGCCGCGCTTCGAAGTATAACCGTCGGCCGAAGGACAAACGTAGGTTGGGATGACCGTACGCTGGCGATCGTTAGTTCCTTGACCGTTCCAGCCAGCTTGATCCCAAGGTTCATCATTCCAGTTGGTTCGGTCGTAAAGATCGCTTCGCTCCATGAAGGTCAAAGTTAAAACTTTGTCCGACATAGCACCCAAGCGTGCCTCGGAATTATTAGCGAAATTGTATCCCCAACCAAAGTTCACTGGGAATTTTTGATATGTGTCGTGATAATTGTGGTGAGCCAAGCCAATTTGCTTCAAATTGTTTTGGCACTGTGCGCGGCGAGCGGCTTCACGAGCCATTTGAACCGCGGGTAGCAGCAAGCCGATCAGAATCGCGATGATCGCGATAACAACCAGTAGCTCTACCAAGGTAAAACCTTGTCGGGATGATTTTCTTCCCATACTGAGACTCCTAAGACGTGAGACAGAGACATTTAAGTGAGACGCAACAAACTTCCATGCGACTAACCACAAAACGCACCCAGAGTTAACGTGCAATTCTTGGATGAATTATTGGTTAATAGCAAACCTAATTGTAACGGAATTGCTTAACAGGTCAAACAAAAAATAAAGGAGTTACGTAAAAATCACCACCTTTATATCGGTTCAGCGTTTCAGAGACCCGTTTTAAGCAAGCTTCTAGCTTAGAACTGAAACAATCGAACGTTCTTTATTTTCGTTTTTCCCGAATGAAAGCAGAACTTCAACCCAACGGTTGGGCTCACTGGCGGATATTTATCGTTTTTCCACTGGGTAAACGGCCTTCAAGGCTGAAACTGGTTTTTTGACCATCTGTCCACCTAACGGTCACTTCCACAGAACCCTCACTATGGGGGACAATCAAACGCGAATCACTTCGGGAAAGGTAGCTTCCTCCTCCGAAAATTTGAAGCGTCTGAGTTCCCGCTGCGGTCTGTACACCAACTTTAGTCCCAATCGCATCACGATTACACGTGGTTCCCTCTAGCTGAATGGTCCATCCAAGCGAATGAGGAGTATCATTGCGAACAATTCCAGGCGGTTGCCCCAAGTTTGCAAACACTAAGTCCCAATCGCCATCGTTATCTAAATCAGCATATGCCAATCCACGCCCGACATGTGGCCTGCCAAAGTACTCCCCTGCTTTCCCAGAAACCCGAGTGAATCGCTCTTTATCATTTCGCCAAAGCATTGCCGGCTGCTCGTAGTCTTCGTTCGGCTTGTTGTGATCGGTGTGTCCGTTGGTCACGATCAAATCTGGCCAACGATCCAAATCAATATCAACAAAAGCCGTGCCCCACCCTACCCATTGAAATGAATCCGCTGCTAAGCCTCGACTCGCACTATTGTCCGCATATCCATCTTTGCGAACTAACTGGTAAAACGCATTACTCTCCAGTGCATAGTTGGTGACAAAAACTTCAACCGTTCCATCGTTGTCAACATCTGCCGCAGCCAGCCCCATGCCAGCTTGGCTTCTTCCATCGGCGTCATACCCCATACCGCTAGCGTCCGTCATATCCTTAAAACTACCTTCGCCAGAATTCACAAAGAATGAATTCGCGTGCATGTCGTTTCCAAGGTACAAATCGGTGGTTCCATTGTTGTCAAAATCGCCAGCCAGTACGCCCTGAGTTCTTGAAACCCTGCGATCAATCCCCGTCTGCTTTGAATGATCGGCAAACGATCCATCACCATTGTTGCGAAACAACACATCGTCAGCGGGTTCAACGGACATCGGGCTACAGAAAATTCGCTCATTCGCAGCGGTGCCTCGACAGAATTTATTGATTTCTAAATCCCAAATTCCATAGTTCCCAACGTACAAATCCAACAACCCGTCATTGTCGTAATCAAAAAAAACGCAACTGGTTCCCCAACGCTGGTCTCCGGTTCCCGACTTGAATGTCCAGTCACTAAAGGTCCCGTCGCCTTGATTCAAATAGAATTTATTCTCGCCATAGCAAGAGATATAAACATCCGGGAAACCATCACTGTTGAAGTCCCCCACAGCGACCCCGGTTGAATACCCTGGATAAGCCGTCCCCGACGAGCCCGATACCTCTTGAAATTGGAAGTTGCCCAAATTTCGAAACATCGCGTCTGTGAATTTTGATGTTCCGACATTGACTGGAAAGGTGGTGCCATTTGCGAACAGCAAGTCTTGAAAACCATCGAGATCGAAATCAACGACTCCGACACCTGAGCCGTTGGCAGCCGGGAACGGTCTCAATTCATCCGAGTTCCCAGAGGTATGATTAAATGAAATCCCACTGTCTACCACTGTGGAGAAACGGAAGCTGGACTCAATCTCGTTGGCCTCTATCGAAGATTGGGCCGGCGTTTCAGACTTGCCTAGAAGGTCTTCAATATTCAACTTGCTTTTCCCAGGCGAAGTCGTTGGCTTAGCTTCTTCGCATCCCACCATGGCAGCCAGCAGCAACAGAAACAGCGAGTTCCCTCCGAAAAAAACAGCACGACCAGCGCCCCTGGTGTGTTTCCTTCCACATGCAAACAGTATTACGAAGCATAGCCAGCGAATTGACAGTCCGGTTCCACCGATCTTGCGTGTCGTATCCACCATCGAGAAATCGTTAAAGCGTTTGTTAGCTACAATAGAAATTTCGCTGGCACATTTCATCAAACATCCATCCACTTTACGCGTCGCACAAGATTGATGGGAACTCATTACCACGCCACAGAGGACTGATTCAGCGCACCCGTTACTGGTTCAGGCCGATACCTTTTTCACCCATCGATTTCAGCACTTCCGGACCAAGTTTACGGTTCAAGATCGCGGCTTTTAGCACGTTATAGGCGACCTCGTCTTTGAAGTTCTCCTGGATTCCCTGCATCAATTCTTCAGACATTTCCCACTGATTGCTTTTCGCATTGAAGTAGGCTCGAAACACCAAAGACCATTCATTCCTGGGTTGTTCGGCAATCACGGTTCTCATTACATTTTCAATGGTTTCGCGTTGTTTCATTTCTTCGTAGATCACGTTCCACTGTGCCGATTTCTCGGGATCTTCCAATGCATCACAAATTCCCTTCATCAGAAAGGCAAAACGGCTGTCAATCTCCTCAAGATTTTTCAACAGTTCCAATACCTTCGCCGCCTTCTTGGGCTCATTCTCCTTCAACAATTGTTTTGCCAAAGCCAAATGAGAATCGACATGAATTCCGTCGCGGTTTGCCAACAACCATTCGGTTTTGGCCTTTTCAGTCTCGCCCAAGTTCAACAGGGCATTGCCGCGGTAATACCTTAAACTGGGAGTTTCGCGTACGTTCAAACCCTTATCAATCAAAGCAATCGCGTCGACTGACTTGCCCATCGAAAGTAGTAGAGAAGCATAATTCTCAAAGAACACCTCAGGTTCAATATGGAATCCTGATGCATCGGGGTTCAGCTGAATCACTTTCGCCCAAGCCTTCATCGCGTCATCCATCGCGTTTTGTTTCGCCTTCAAGTCGCCGTAAAGCAACAAACCCTGCGATTCTTTTCCATCAATCCCTGCCAATTTTTTACTTTGTTCAACGGCTAAATCGATTTCACCCAAATTCGAATGACTGATCACCGACCACAAATAATTGTCGGCTTCATCACCGTACTGCTTTTCGAACGTGTCTGAGGTCTTGGCGGCCATCTGCCAGCGTTGAGTCCCAACCAATGACTTTGTAAAGCACAGAAGATCCTCACGGCTTGCCGGGCCAATTTCCTGGTAAATATCTATCGTTTCTCCGAAGCGATTCTGAGTACAAAGGATCTGCGCCTTCAAGGACAACGCGTACTCATCGCCTGGGTAAGCACTCAAATATTGATCGACCGACGCCAATGCCGTCGGAAGGTCGCCTGCGTCTCGATAATACAGTGCGGTCTTCAACGGAAGCGTTTGATACGAAATGATTCCAAACACAGCCAATACGGCGACTGGCAGTGCAACCAACAGCAAAATCAGTATCTTTTTGACTGACATGTATCAATGACTCACAACTTAAATCAAAAGGACTGCCGATCAGCAAACCACAATTACGATTTACCTGCACCCGCAAACAAAAACTGAATACTTCGTGTTACCAGCGGCTGCCTCTAGAACCGGAAGCTTGCATTAACAATGGATTCGCTTGACCGTTTGCAACAGCCCAACCTTCCCTGAAGTATTAGGCAGCTGAAACAAGCATCGATCGCGGGCATCGATCGCGGGCATCGACTCTATTTATGTGACGCTGTCGCCCGGTCTTGTTCCAAGAATCCTGACCAATTCCAAAAAAAGCCACTACGCCCAATCAAAAGGCTTTGGTGGTCAACCGCGCCTCCGTTTAAAGTATAGCGGCTGCTATTTAGATTTCTTAGCTTGCAACACTGATGTTACGCCAGCGAGATCAATTCTATGGCGGTATCTAGAAGAAGATTGTTTTCAGCAGGTTGATAAATAAGGTCAAAAACGATTGGAATGATACAAGAGACCGCAAACTGTCCTTTGTCACGCTTTTGTAATCCAATAGAAATAAGTTTCAAACGGGTCCGCCCTCCTTTAAAACTAAGTCGCTTCTTCAAGCAACCGAGTACGCCATTGACTGATCAGATTCAAACATTCCATCGGACTGAGTGAATTCGGATCCAGGTCTTTTATGGTGTCCAATAGCGGATGATTGGCGGGCCCGAAGAGCGTTAATTGGATGGGCTGAGACTTCCTATCCCGAGTCGATAGTTTGGGTCGATTGACAGTGGTCAGAAAATCTGACTCCAAATGGGCCAAGACTTCTTTGGCTCGTTCATTCACCGATATTGGAACACCAGCCAAGCGAGCGACTTGAATTCCGTAGCTTTTGTCGGTAGCACCGGCGACGATTTGATGCAAAAAGACAATCTTTTCGTCCCATTCCCGAACCAGTACCGTCAAATTTTTAACGTGCGTCAGTTCGTTGGCCAAGTCCGTCAGCTCGTGATAGTGCGTGGCAAACAAAGTGCGGGCACCAATCTTGTCGTGAAGATGTTCAACGATAGCCCAGGCCAACGAGACTCCGTCATAAGTGCTGGTCCCCCGACCAATTTCATCCAAAATCACTAAACTTCGCTCCGAAGCCGTATTGAGAATGTGAGCGGTCTCGGTCATCTCGACCATAAAAGTACTTTGCCCTCTGGATAGTTCATCACTTGCTCCCACCCGAGCATAAATACGATCGGCAATTCCGATGGTCGCCTGCTTTGCCGGGACGAACGATCCCATTTGTGCCATCAAGGTAATCAAGGCGACTTGCCGAATGTAAGTGCTTTTACCAGCCATGTTAGGCCCGGTGATTAAGGCAATAAATCCTTCCTCTTCGGACAGTCGAGTATCGTTAGCAACGAAAGCGACATCTTTACTATTGGCATCAAGAACCGGGTGGCGCCCTGCGTCAATCTCCAACTTACGCTCATGCGTTAACTTGGGTCGACAGTAACCATAACGCGTTGCCGACACGGCAAAGGATCGCAAGGCATCTACTTGCGCGATCACCCGAGCCGTCTGCCTTAAGGCAATTCCTTGAGCAGTCACTTGTAATCGCAACTTTTCAAACAGCTCGATCTCCAGCTTAGCAGCCTCTTCGTCTGCGGTCAGGATCTTCTCTTCATACTCCTTAAGTTCGGGTGTGATATACCGCTCGGCATTCTTCAACGTTTGTTTGCGAATAAAATTTTCAGGGATCTTGTCTCGATGGGTATTAGTCACCTCTAAGTAGTAGCCGAAAACCCGGTTATACCCCACTCTTAAGCTAGAAATACCGCTATTTTTAATGATTGTCGCCTGATAACTTGCGATCCAATCTTTGCCCCCGGCGGCCAAGGTTCGCAGCTCATCTAATCGCTGATCGTAACCATTACGGATGAAACCGCCGTCTTTCATAACCACAGGGCACTCATCTGACAAAGCCGTCGTCAACTGCTGACGCAATTCTTGGAACAGACTGATCTTCCCATGCAAATGACCAATTAACGTGGATCCATAACCTTCCAACTTGGCCTTAATCTTCGGCAACCGAGTCAAAGTTGATGCAATATTTGCCAGGTCCCGTGGCGTTGCCCGTGAAGCGGTAACCTTGGCTACCATCCGCTCCAGATCATGAACTTCTTTAAGTGACTCGCCAAGTTCCTTGGTGACTCGAGTATTCTTGGTAAAGGTCTCGACCGCTTCTAGTCGTTCATCAATCGCTTCCAAATCTGTCAACGGATTTGCCAACCAATCCACCATGACTCGCGACCCCATGGTCGTGACACATTGATCCATTACCGACAACAAAGAACCGACACGGCTTCCTGAACGGATTGTGGTCACAAGCTCCAAACTACGGCGAGTCGCGTTATCAATTTCCAAACAGTTGCCACGCTGATAAGGTACCAGGCGATCGATATGTGCCAATGAATACTTCTGGGTCTCTCGCAAATACGCCAGCACTCCTCCAGCCGCTTGCAAAGGCAACGGATCCTCGACCGGAAAACCAAACCCTTCCATCGTGGCCACTTGAAAGTGATCCGACAGCACAGTCCTGGCATTGGCTAACGTAAAGGTCCACTGAGGACGAGTGGTGAACATGATGTCAGGATCAAACCCACCCAACTCGCCGGCCTCACTTTCAGCGACTAAAATTTCTTTCGGCGAGATCCTCGCGATTTCAGTTCGGACACTTTGTTCAGGACAAGTTGTCGAAAAGAACAAGCCCGTGGAGAGATCAATCCATGACAAACCGACCAAGTCCCGATTGTGCCGATCACCTTTTTTCCCACGCTTGATCGCAGCCAAATAATTGGGCTGCCTGGGATCAATGATGTCGTCTTCGATGGCAGTACCCGGCGTGACCACCCGAGTAACCTCGCGGCGAACCAAGCCTTTGGCGGTTGCGGGGTTCTCCACTTGATCGCAAACGGCCACTCGGTAGCCGGCCTTAATCAGCTTAGCCAAGTAGCCATCAAGCTGATGATAAGGAAACCCCGCCATTGGAGTGGGATTGCTGCTCTTATCGCGACTTGTGAGTGTCAAACCTAGGACCTGCGACGCCGTCTTAGCGTCGTCATTGAACAGTTCATAAAAGTCGCCCATCCGAAAAAGCAACACGGCATCGCCGCAAGCTGCCTTCGCCACTTCATACTGGATCATCATTGGGGTTTTGCTCATGCCTACTGTTTTCCGCAGCAAAAGCAAACTGTCAAGGACTTAGTCGTTTTATTTAATCGCGGTAAACAAAGACCGCTAGGGGAAAATTACGCTGCTAACCAGCGGGGATTAAGGTCGCTTCACTGCCACTAAACCGAAACGCCGCTCGTTTTGGCCGTTTAGTAACCCAACAACTGGCGTGATTCCAGCGTACCACCTGCGATGATGATGCCGAAAATAAAGGCTATCTGTTTCGGAAAGGCGGAATAAGCACAAGCTGCGGAGTTTAACCATTACGAGGAATTGCTGGACTTGGTCGACATTAATTGTTTGCTAATAAAAACAGAAACCATTGTTTGAACCTCTACTCCGGCTATACTTAAGTCTCATTAAACAAACGCAAGTTTCGCCCAGCGGGATGGGCAAATCCTGTTTACATTGATTGTTTTTTCAACTGATACGAGGATCGCAATGGAAACCGGAGCTTTTCAAAGCCAAAACGGTTCTTTTCAACAACACCCGCCCGCAATTACGCAGATGGGCGGCGAAATGAATCATTTAGAAGAGGGCGGAAGCTTGGATTTTTGGGGTGTTCTGCGACGACGCTTCTTCCTAATTGCGTTCTTTTTGGTGACCACCATTGGCTTAGGTGTGCTGTACCTATTCAATGCAACCCCCAAGTTTGAGAGCACAACCCGGGTTCAAATCATTCCCGAAAAACCTGTTTCTGTGAACTTTGGTCAAAATCAATTTGGCGACAGCAATTATCGAGACCCGCTTTCTGCGAGTCACCCAAATTCGATGTTAAGCAGTCGAGTTCTGGCTCAAGTGCTAGTAGATCAAGGCTTGATTAAGAGCCAAACGTTTTCGGAGATTGCAAACCCTGCTCAGCCAAACGAAATTAGCCAAAGCGTTGTCGATTACATCAGTGGCAACTTGCATATCGATCAGGATAAAGATGATGAGTACATGTACGAATTGTCATTCCGCAGCAAGTTCAAGGAAGATTCGGGTAGATTCTTAAATAGCTTGGTTGACGTTTATAGGCAAAGCCTGACCTCGGGTTATCAAGCGGAAATCACTGCTGCTGTTGAAAAACTTAGTGAAGTGAATGCCACGTTTCAGCAGAAATCAAAAACGCTTGATGAGCAGATCAAGGAGTTTCGCAGGGTGAATCCGATTCCGAAATTGGATCAGGCTGGGAACACTGTTGCCAGAAAAATGGTTGACGCATTGTTTCCGCAGTACCAAGAAGCGGTCGAGTTACTGAATGAGAAAAATCAGCTACTTAAACAGGTTGAAGTCTTTAAGGAAATGGGCAACGGTGCGTCAGTTATCTTGGACGTCCTTTTAAACGAGGAAGACAAAGGCAGTAGTTACGAAGAGATGATTACGATTCGTGATCTGATTGAAAAGCCGCGTGCCGACCTGATGAATGTGATCATTCAACGTGATGCCTTAAAGCGAAAGTTTGGCGACAAACATCCTCAAGTCGAAATTGTCGAACAACAAATCAAATCCTTGCAGTCGTTAATTGCGGAAAGATTAGCCCAGTCCAACAGCGCAGTTGATATTCCTGCGTCAGACCGTTTGAATTTGGTGCTTACCAAACTAGTTGCTGAACAGCAGAGCCAAGAGGCACTAGTGGTCAACTTGGGCAAAAAACTTTCGGAATACCAAGTGGATGCCGAAAAGTATGCCCAGATAATGATTAAAGAGCAAGAATTGCTGGCCCAGAAAGAACGCGATTATGAATTGCTTCGCCGGGCCACGCAAAGTTTGGAAGAAATGAAAGTCGCTGAAAAAGACGACGGATACAAGTTCGAGATCCTAAATCGCGCTGTTGAAGGGGTTCAAGTCGAACCAAGCCCCCTGATCGTTTTCGGGTTGTCCGCCATTTTGGGTTCACTGCTGGGATTCGGGATCGCTTATCTTGTCGATTTGGCGGATAAGACCTTCCGCTCTCCCCACGAGATTATCAAGACTTTGAACTTGGCTTTGATTGGACACATTCCTGTGATTCGCGGTGGAAAACCTCGGGATACTGAGAGTCAAATGCATCCGGTGCTCTGCACGTTCCACAAACCCAAGGCCCAAGCGTCCGAAGCATTCCGAGCGGTGAGAACAGCGATCTATTTCAGCACCCAAGGACAACGTCATCAAGTGATCCAGGTCACAAGCCCAACGCCGGGTGATGGTAAGTCGACCTTGGCGACCAACCTAGCGATCACCATTGCCCAATCAGGCAAACGAGTCTTGCTGGTAGATGGCGATATGCGTCGTCCGTCGATCCACAAGCTGTTCAAGATGGAGGAGACCCCGGGCTTTAGTGATGTGCTTGTGGAACAGATCTCGCTTTTAGAAGCGATCCAAGTTTCAGAAGTCGATGGACTTGATGTTTTACCGTGCGGTAACAAGCCGATCCAACCGTCAGAATTACTGACGTCACACCGTCTTCCCGAAGTCATTGATGAACTCCGTCAAATGTACGACTTTGTGATCATTGACACTCCACCGGTTTTGGTAGTAACCGACCCGTGTCCGGTCGCGGCCAACGTTGACGGTGTCATTTGTGCGATGCGGATCAAGAAAAATGTTCGCGTCAGTGCTGAACGCATGGTAGAGATCCTGCGCAGCGTGAACGCTAACATAATCGGCATTGTGGTCAACGGCGTGGGGGCTCAAGGAACGTACAGTAGCCAGTACTCCTACGGTGCATACCAAAGCGGTTACTCGTCCTATGGTGGCTATGGCTACGGAGGATACGGACGATACGGTCAGAGTGAAAAATCATATGACGATGGACGCCGGCCGGAACTGGCTTTGCCAAAACGACGGATTGCCGAAACGGTTCATGTCGATCAAGAGTAGCTTTACTCTTAGTCGATAACAGGGATCGATCTGATAACGTTTTTTTCTTAGCCTCGGTTTGCTTTTGCAACACGAGGCTTTTTTTGTTGAGCGATCGAACTACGCGCACAGCACATAAAACAAGCGATTAACCTCATCCAATACGCTGCCCGGCACAGACGATCCTGCTCAATGCCATTGACGAGGTTCTACCAAAGCCATCGGCGTCTGCGGATTTGCACATGCTGGTTTGGTGCCGATGTTTCGGTGGCAAGCGGCGATTCTTGGGAAAACCGAATTCTAACGAAACTCCAGCGAATTGCTGCAAGTGTCCATTGAGTTCAATTGATTGAATCAGACGGCAATCAACTTCTGACTGTGGCAACTTCCTGTGAGTCCGCTGCAGGAGTCGCGTCTTTTTGACTAGAATGAACTCAGATCGCAAAAACGAAGCCGTCGCGGTAGTATTTTCGCAGGAGAAAATTATCGGAAGGCAAAGTAGAGTCATGGAATTGAAAGAACCAGCCCAATGAGTCTAAATACCCATCCCACCAGTCACTCAAGAAGCCATCTATTCCAAAGACGGCTTTCCCGCGCCCTGTTAGGTTCCCTTGGTCTGCTTGCCTGCACGTTTCTCGGGCAACAAAACGTCACAGGCACTCAAGTTGGCACCGCAGAAAATATTGCCCAAGCCGAATCGACTGATCCTTCACAGGAAGCGATGCTGATCAGCGGTACGCATCAATTGACTTTGGACGGTCGCAGGTCGGGCGAAGGCTATTACAATGCGACGGGTTCCAAAATGGTTTTCCAAAGCGAACGAGATTCGGAAAATCCTTTCTACCAGATCTATTTGTTGGATCTAGAGACCGGTGACCTGGAACGCGTATCCTCGGGCATCGGCAAAACTACATGCGCTTGGATTCATCCAAATGACCAGCAAGTCCTATTCGCATCAACTCAGCTAGACCCTGACGCCGTCGCTAAACAAACAAAAGAATTAGAATTCCGCGCCAGTGGTCAACAGAAGCGATATGCATGGGATTACGACCCTGCTTTTGAACTGCTGCTCTGGAATCAAGCGGACGGCAGCTACCAACAATTGACGCACGAACTAGGTTACGACGCGGAGGCCTGCATTTCGCCTGACGGAAAGAAAATCGTTTTTGCATCCAACCGAACCGCATATCAGCGAACTCTTAATCAAAGCGAAACCAAACAACTGGAGCAGGACCCGTCTTACTTTATCGATCTGTATTTAATGAACATCGATGGTTCCGAGGTCGAGCAGTTAACAAAAAGCTCTGGCTACGACGGCGGACCCTTTTTCTCGGCCGATGGCAAATCAGTTTGTTGGCGTCGTTTTTCGGAAAACGGAGCTTTGGCGGAGATCATGACAATGGATCTCTCGGCGCGCGAGGAAAAGCAATTGACTCGGATGAATGCGATGTCCTGGGCGCCTTTCTTTCATCCTTCGGGCGACTACCTAATATTCACCACTAACAAACACGGTTTTGCAAATTTCGAATTGTACTTGGTGGCTGCTGACGGCAAGGGGCAACCCGTTCGCGTGACTCACACAGAGGGCTTCGACGGACTTCCAACATTCACCCCAGATGGACAACAGTTGTCTTGGACCAGCACTCGTAATGCAAAAAAACAATCGCAAATTTACCGTGCCAAGTGGGATCATCAACAGGCAAGAAAACTGTTGGGCCTCGACCAATCGCCCATCGTTTCTCAGGAAGACATTGCGGCGGCGGAAAAAGATGCAACGGAAGCTTTCGCTCAATTGAATCAATCGATCTCTCCAAAAGACATCATGCGACATGTAGACTACTTATGTCGCCAGCAACTGGGCGGACGAGGAACAGGAACCGCTGGCGAACGCTTGGCGACGGCTTACGTTGCCAGCATTTTTGACCAACTGGGCCTTGAACCTGCAGGAGACGACGGAGGTTGGTTTCAAGAGTTCGAATTCACCGCTGGCGTTGAACTGGGAAGCGGCAACCAAGTCATTGCCAATGGTGTCGAACTTAAACTGAATCAAGACTGGCGCCCTGTCGCATTCTCCGCCAACGGGAAAGTCGATCTAGCTGAGGTGGTATTCGCCGGCTATGGGATGGCAGCCCCTCAAAGCGAAGTCTCTGACGAATACGACTCTTACGTGCATCTAGACGTTAGGGGAAAATGGGTGCTAGTCTTTCGCTTTATGCCGGAGGACGTTTCCCCCCAACGCCGTCAAGAATTAGCCAGATATCAATCGCTCTACCGCAAAGCCGCCTTAGCACGAGACAAGGGTGCCAAGGGGCTAATTATTGTCTCGGGACCGACATCACAAGTGCGGAATGAATTAATCCCGCTCGATGAAAATGGAGCCATGCAAGGTTCCAGCTTACCCATCATTTCGGTTAGCAATGAAGTAGCTACCCAGTGGCTAAAGTCAGTCGATCGAGACCTAAAGACCTTTCAGACAAAGCTGGACACCGGCGATTTGATGATGGGTGTTGCGATAGATGGTATTAAATTGCAAGCCGAAATTGATGTGGAAAAAATCCGCAAGACTGGTAGAAACGTGATTGGCTGCCTGCCCGCAACCACAGACAGGGACGAATCTAATCTCACGCTACCCTTTGAACAAGCAGTTCTGATTGGCGCGCATATCGACCACCTAGGCAAAGGCAAGAATGGTTCTTCACTCGCAAGTGATGCCGATGACGAAGTGATTCACTTTGGTGCCGATGACAACGCCTCGGGCGTAGCAACTATGCTGGAGATGGCCCAAGCGATTGCCACGCAGATCCAAACGGGCAAGTTAAAAACGAAACGTGACATTGTTTTTGCAGCCTGGAGTGGTGAAGAGCTGGGACTTATTGGTGCCAATCACTTCGCCGATCAATTGCAAGCCAAGTATGCAATCAAACCCAGCAGCACCCCAACTGAACCAACTTCCGATCAGGATGCCGGGAAGAACGCCAACGCTGGGGGAATTTACCCATTGATCAGCGCTAATCTTAACTTAGACATGGTCGGGCGATTACGCGAAAACTTAATTCTTCAAGGCTTAGGGTCCTCGCCCAAATGGCGTGCTGAAGTAGAGAAAAGGAACGTTCCTGTTGGACTGCAACTGACGCTGCAAGATGATTGCGACCTACCGACTGACGCAAGTGCCTTCTACCGTAAAGGTGTTCCGATCCTGGCGGCCTTTACGGGCAGTCACGAAGACTATCACAAACCGACGGACACGCCCGAGAAACTAAATTACGAAGGCGCCGCCGACGTTGCGAAGCTCATGTCACTGATCGCCCGTGGATTGGCCACCGCCGATCAACCGATCCCCTTCCAGCAGTACGGGGGGCAACAGGAAGGCGGAAGCGTTCGCGCAGTGATGCGAGCCTACTTGGGAACAATTCCTGAATACGGCGCCGATGATGTTAAAGGCGTTCTCCTGTCAGGCGTAACCAAGGGCGCCCCCGCAGAGGTTGCAGGTCTAATGGCCAAAGATGTGATCGTGGAACTGTCCGGAAAACCAATCGATAACGTCTACGACTACACCTACGCCATCGAAGCGTTGAAGGTCGGACAGAAGACCACGATATCAGTTATGCGAGACGGCAAACGAGTCCTGATGGCAATCACACCGACGTCCCGGGATTAACGACATCGCCAATTCGGTAGCGAAACCCGAAAGCCGCCCATTGATTTGTCTGTGCACATCGAGGGCGGCTTTTTTTCACCCCCATTATCGTTCGGCCAGCTACACCTCACCGCTATCGGTAAACACACTGCCATCGGTAAACACACTGCCATCGGTAAACACACTGCCATCGGTAAACACACTGCCATCGGTAAACAGACTGCCATAGGCAATCACCTGGCCAAGCAGCATTTTGTGGCTAAGGTTCTAAACTGGCCCCTATCGGCTCGCCCCACCCATAAAGGGGTGCGCCGTTCGCCATTATTTCCTCGATTTCTGCTGATCTCAGCCTAACAAGCTGGCATTTAAAGAATATTCTTGCCTTCTGCTCGAAATTGACAGACAATAGATAAGAACGAGTGCACCGGATTTCCAGCCTTGAAACTGGAGTATTCAGGTTGGGTTCAACGTCCAAAGACAACATCGAAGATCGAAAACCTGGAGGCATGCACTCTAGGTCAGTTCTTTAGGTCAGTTCTTTGGATCAGTTCTCTTGTCTAAAGTGCGATAAAAACATCGCGATACAAATTGCGTTTGAGATCATTGGTTTAGAAAACCGCATGAACCTGTTTTCAAATGACAATCTTGGGAAGCATTCACAATGATGAAATCACTGCGACGATGGTGGCAAGTTCGGACCGGTCAAGCGGCAACACCATTCGATGGCGAGGCACCGTTTTACATTTTCAGCCTCGTATTTCATGTGGCGTTAGTACTCGCCCTGGCTTCGGTGTTCTTTACGCCAAACACGCGTCGAGACTTGGTTTACGATTTCGAGCCTGAAACCGAAATCGTTGACGACATCGTAATCACAGACCTTGCGATCAACGACATGCCTCAGGAAAGCTTGGGGAACATGGGCGAGGCGTTGGATGAAGGGCTACGCAGCGAGGCGCAAACGATTGCATTTCAAGCATTGGCTCCCGTTTCCGATTTCAAATTGCCCGACGATTTTGGAACGACCTTTTCTCCCGAGACCGCCGAACTCTTTGCTGCTGAAAACGCTAGCGACCGACAGTTTGTAAAAGGAGTTTCTGGCGTTGGTGTCGCGGGCGCCTCTGGCGCGATCGACCAAATCACTGATGAGATCTTACGCACGGCGGACAAAGGCCCGGTTCTTACCGTCTGGTTGTTCGATCAATCAGCCTCGTTACAGCGTCAACGCGGTGAAATCCAACAACGGTTTGATCGAGTCTATCGTGAACTGGACGAGATTTTAGAATTTTCAAACCCCGACAATGATGACAAAGATGCAGTGCTTTTGACTCAGATTTACCAGTATGGAAACGGATTGACTCCGATGCTGGCACAACCAAGTCGGAATGTGGATGAAATCGTTGCGACGTTTGATAA
>JBDNHU010000359.1:0-3137 GCA_041688615.1 Mariniblastus sp.
ATCTACGAGGCTCTGTTCGGAAACCCGGATCGCCTCGACCGGGAACTTTGGCTGGCGCGACTCTCGGACTTGGTGTTAGACGGCGTTCTGTTCTCCGCTGGGCAATCACCACAAGTCAGTCAGTGGCGTCGTGATATCCGCGCGGGCAACTGCAAAATCATGCTACGTGGCTATTCGCACATTTTCGTTCATTCGTCTGATTTTTCGGATACCAACACGTTCCCGCTTGAGCAAGTAGAAAACTGTCACCAGGAAGTCTTTGCTCGTAAAGAGCTGCGAGATTTGATGCTCTCGTATTGGAACGGCGACGATCCAACAACGGTGCGCAATCGCGAGTTTGATTTCCCGCCGTCTAACGTGCCGCATGAATACCAACCGCCGACGGCCATTCGGAAGAAGTCGGACACAGTGAAAAAGGAGTCAAAATCGACAACGAAGGCTGGCAGGCAAACGGCAAGTGAATCGTCCGCGACGACAGATTCCGCCGCAAATCAATCGAGCGAAACGGCAACCCCACAGACGACGGAAATCGACACACAGGATTCTCAGAACATGGGTGACAGCAACACGGAAACGATCACGATGGAGGCAACAACCGATGCACGTTGGTCCTACGATGGATTGGCTGCTGTTGTCGATGCCCATGTCGAAAGGCGCGAAGCATTGTCGGATGACGGCCAGTGGCTCAAGCAAGTCGTCAAGCAAATGAAGACCGGACTGCAACAGTACAACCTACAAGCCAAGCTCAGTAGCGAAACGATGACGCCTAACGCAGCGTTGCTGAAGTTCGAGGGCAGTTCTCACTTGACGGTCGATCAGGTAACGAAGCGGCAATCAGAGTTCCTCACCACTCACGGGTTAAACATCATTTCGGTTCAACCCGAGCCAGGAATCGTCTCGATCGCCGTCGCCCGCCCTGAACGCGAAGTCGTCAACCTAGCGGACGTCTGGAAGCGATGGAGTCCGCCGCGAACCGATGGCAACCAAAGCATCGCGATTGCCGTCCGTGAGAACGACGGTTCCATACTGTTCCTCGATCCAAGCCAAAAGCACGCTCCACACACGTTGATCGCTGGCTCAACCGGCAGTGGCAAATCCGTGCTGATGCAAAACATCCTGCTTGGTATCGCAGCAACAAACACACCGCAGCAAGCGGAGATCGTGTTGATCGACCCGAAACAGGGCGTTGATTACTTCCAATTTGAAGACCTGCCTCACCTCGGCGGGGGTGTCATCACCGACGACCAGCAAGCGATCCAGCGTCTGCAAAGTCTCGTCGTCGAAATGGACGCTCGTTACTCACGATTCAGGCAAGCACGCGCCAACAACATCACGTCGTACAACAAGAAAGTCGATGCCGCCGACCGAATGCCCACGATCTGGTTGATCCACGACGAGTTCGCCGAATGGATGATGGTCGATGAATACAAGGAAGCTGTCTCCACGACCGTACAACGTCTCGGCGTGAAAGCCCGTGCCGCCGGAATCCATCTCATTTTCGCCGCCCAGCGACCTGACAAGGATGTTATGCCCATGCAGCTCCGCTCCAACCTTGGCAACCGTTTGATCCTCCGCGTTGATGGCGAAGGCACCTCCGAGATCGCCCTCGGAGACAAGGGAGCCGAAAAGCTACTCGGCAAAGGCCACTTATTAGCCAAGCTCGAAGGCGAAACGGGACTTGTTTACGCACAGGTGCCGCTAGCATCTGAAGCATTTGTCGATGGTGTCATCGAGCTAACAGTAAAACACTAGCGGAACCAACGAGCAGCTAATAAAAGTCGCGGGCCGCTGGGGTGGATTCGTAGGTGGTTAGCGTTTTGGGTGAGCCAGCGGTCGAAGTGGCTGGCGATCGCGGGGGAATTGGTTGGTGAGAGGGACATTAGGGACAGAGTGCTTTTTCGGGTGGTGTCAATGCACCTACTTTGAGCTAGGCTGGAGCTCGCCGCTTGCCGTCGCTTCAGGAGACGACTCGACTGTCCCGAAGCTCGCTAAACACCCAAAAAGATGCTCTGTCCCCAGGTTTCCCCCAGGTTTCCCCAGTTCAATTTTGGGGCCACCCAAGATTCCCCTTTCCGCAGAATCGATGGGTGAGCCTCAGTGAACCATCCGTTCTGGTGCGTGATTCGTTCGGTTGCTTTCCACGGCAGCAAGATCATGGCCTGCTCTCACGCCGAAACACGTTGTTCGAGGTGAGGTGTCTGCGGCAGTTCGGAAACCCGCAGGAGCTTGAGTCGGCTCCATTGCCGATCCTTCCGCGTTTCGGCTATTCTGGCGTTGGAATTTCCTTGACATGCGAGTCACTGTACACACGCTAAGCAGGTTCGGGTAGTTCATTGGGTATTACCCGATTAGCCGTTTGGGCGTTAGCTCCGGTTCAACGTGAGAACCGTGGCTAACGCCAAAACGGTCAATACACCGAAACACTTTCCCGAACCTGCTTAGCTGGACAGCGCCACTTCGTGGCTTTCGATTTAGTTTCTTGTTGATTTTGGCTCGACGCTTTTGATTCGATCCGGATCAATTCCCATCGCGAGATAGTCCGCTATGCGTTTCTTGCGATGGCAACGACTCGCCTCGGCGTTGCGACGTTGGTGGTATGCGATCCGCGCCAGTTCGGCTTCGTATTCTTTCCGGGCAAGCCGACGTGGCAGTCCCAGGCAGCGAATCACCACGTCGGCCGCGCGACGAACTTGCTCAAGGGTCAGACGCTCGGCATCGGTTACGATTTCGCTGGCACATAGCTTGTACCGAACGCGAGCGCAGAACAACTGAGCGACGACCGTCACAATCATGTGGCGGTGCACGCAGCCCCAGCCTCGACACTCGAAGTGATCCCAGACCAGTTCTTCCTTCGCTTCCCGGACCGGGACATTGGAGTGCCAGGCATTGGAGTGACTATCGGGAGGAAAAAACGAATCGAAGAACTCTTCGCTTAGGTGACAATCGCAGAGACCGGACGGAATTTCACCCTGAAAGGGTTTAATCTATTAGCCGGCGGTCGAGCGAAGCGAACACCTCCGGACCCGATCCCACTCGCCTTTGCGACCCTGAATGGGTCTATTGTTAACCGACCGCCGTAAACCAATCTCCTGCTATGCGGTTAAAAGACGTATTCGAAATACTTCGCGGGAAGATTC
>JBDNHU010000360.1:0-18523 GCA_041688615.1 Mariniblastus sp.
TCACACCTTCACACCTTCACACCTTCACACCTTCACACCTTCACACCTTCACACCTTCACACCTTCACACCTTCACACCTTCACACCTTCACACCTTCACACAGTTGATTGGGCACCATCGTTTGCTGCTGCCAATGAGTGCTTTGTTTAATCTTTTTCACAAATTCTGGCCGAACATCCTTTGCACGTCTGGTCACAATACCATTTGACTTGGCGCGTAAATACAGACCTTCCATGAGATCATCAGTACGAAAAGTGACAGGATTTTCAAAGGCGCTGCCAAACCGTGATGGCCCAATCAACTTCTTTAGGTGGCTGCGATTCAATCACCGGCATGCAAGACAGGAACCGTTTGAATACCAGTACCATGCAACAAATCCATGCGGCTTTCCATGTCCAGAAATACTCTTGCGACTTTATCCTACCTATCGAATTCAAAAAAAAGTGCGGCAATTGCAGGTCATGGATCGAAAGTTTTGCATAAACCCATTCACCAAACATCATCAACCGATCCTGCAGCATTGTTTCCAAGGCTTCACGCTTGACCATTGCCTACAGTTTGAATAAATCGTACTGGGCATGCATTCCTGGTGTGATAAGATGCCCGCGGCATTGAAGCACTAACTAACTGACCTGATCGAAGTGAATACCTACGTTTGCACCATCGATCTTTTCTTCGACAATTACGGATGCATCCGACAGGAACTGCAACGCTTGTTGTTCGCGAAGAGGTTTATCGTCAGCGGTCCCCTTGGACTCAAACAAATGTGGCGTCCGTGGATACTTGGTAAGGTCTCCGTGCGAAATCTCCATCCTGTTCTCTCCTTAACTTTGGCATGAATTATCCGGTCCTTGGTCCACGGTTAGACTATCCGATGGGGCACCAACCAACCACTCAGATTTTCCGGATCTTAAATACTCTGCGATGATCTCCGGCTAGACACGGGCAAGCGAGCACTAGTTCGTGATTGAAAGCGACTGGGTTGACATCGCCTAACCGCTCGTGGCAGCGTCCTGCCATCGGTCCAAAATCACAAATAAAGCCCACCACTGATTGGGAGGGCTTACTTCAAAATGGATAAACCAGGCCTTTAAGCCAGCGATTTCCAGGGGCCGGTGATCGCGAACGTAATGCCCGGGGTTTGGATATTAGCGAATAGCCATTTGCCGTCAGGGCTGAATGTTGCGCCCGCCCATTCCTTCCCGCGAAAATCGCCATTAAACGACTTCTGACCCGCAAGCTGGACGTCGTTGAGCGCCAATGGGGTCAACTTACCTTCTTGCGACAACAGGTGAATTCGCTGTGGAAATTCATTGTCCCCGTAGTCGCCGTCTTCGCACAACGCTAACCCCCCATGTGGATTGACGCACAAGTTGTCAGGCATGTTTAAGATTTCGTTGCCGGGGCTTTCAAACAGCATCGTCAGCTTTTCATTCTGTGGATCGTACTGCCAAATCTGCCCTGCCTTTGCGCCGCCGCCACTGGTGGCATCGAAGTAGATCATCCCTTCGCCACTCCAACATCCCTCCAATCGAGCGAACGTGGTGCCGCCTAACCGCTTGCCCTGCTTGAACACACCCAGTTCATCCAATCGATCCAACCCGGGTGTATGAGCCAACGTGGGGTCAGCAATCGAGTGCCAGCGAACATCAAACGACGCCATACTCTTGACGGTGCCACGCAAGTCATCGTGCCCAATGACCTCGGCAATTTGCAGCTTACCGCCGGCCGAAAGCGTTCCTTTTTCGTGGGGCAAAAACCGATAAAAGCCCGAAGTCCGTCGATCTTCCGTTTCGTAGACAATGCCCGTTAGCCGATCAATGGCAACCGCTTCATGAACGAACCGCCCCATGTCTTTCAACGGCATCGGTTGCTTCACGCCAGCGGGGTCCACTTCAAAAATCCAACCGTGATCCTGTTCAAACAAACGCTTCGCATTATTGTTGTAGGTGTCGATCGCTCCGATTCCCAGAACCGTTTCTTCCGCGGTCAACCACGTCCCCCAAGGCGTCACTCCGCCCGCACAGTTTCGACTGGTTCCCGCCAGTGATGCAAAGCTGTCCAACCACTTGCCTTGCTTACCGTCGAACTTCAAGGTCGTGCAACCACCGCCCGCACGCGAGTCAAACGGGCTACCATAGTTCACCGCCCATGCAGGCTGGTCGCTGCTGACTTCATGGTTTCGCACCATCGTTAGAATACCGTCGTCCTCCGAAACCACGCCCATGCCATCATGGCTGGACGGTGTCTTCAATCCATCAGACATCACATCGCCGGTCCAACCGTAAGTGACGTAGCGAAAGCCTTCGGGCAAACGAATCAGTTCCAGTCCCGTGGTTTCATCCTTCACCGGAATCAAATCCCGAGTCGTCTGAGCATGTTCGCCCAACGCAAAACGGCCCCCCAAAGCAGAGAACGCCGCGGCAACGCCAAAACCAGTCACCGAAGAAAAAGATTCACTTAAAAAATCACGACGCGTCTTCATTTTCTGTCCCTTTTAGATTGATTTGGTACTGGTTAAGAATAACACAGAACCGACCTTGGAACTGGAAATCAGCCATTAAGATTCCTTGAAGATTAGCAGCCCAACCAGGCAACAAAATGCTAATAAATAAGCCGGTCTAATCACAGCAAATACTCTCTCGTCAGAATCACTCTCGCCAAAACCGTCATGAAATACTGCCGGACTTGCGATCACCAAATCAACCCTTCCCCTCCTGCATTGTTGTGGTCCTGCCGTTTCAGCCTGCCGTTTCAGCCTGCCGATAGCAAAGGCATCACTACAGATGCAGCGGTACCCAACGCATCTTTTCATTTTCCAAGATTGGTTTCCGAGGATCGATCCAGGGAATCTCTTGCCCCTGCTCCAGATACTTGACAATCTGCGTCTTAAATTCCGTCGTCACCTTGCCCAGTACAAACCGTTCGGAAACGCCGCTGGCTTGAATGCCATCCAAGTTCGCCACGCGACCGTGGACGGTTCCATCTTCATCTTTTCGTACATACACGATGCATGAAAACGAAGGAACTTTGGGCTTAGAATCGCCTGTGATTTCAAGCGATTTCGAATCGTCAGAATTTGGTTTCATATTCATGGCTGTGAGTATAGCCGCCTCTTGAATTTGGGACCAACAGGTCCGCACACTTTTCCCAGTGGCAGCCATTGCTTCCACTCAACCCAAAAAGGAAACCCGCCAAGGTCACTTGGCGGGTTTTGCAAATTTCAACAAGACCGCGTGCTGAACTACTTGTTAAGATCGAACCGATCAAGGTTCATCACTTTGTTCCAAACCGCGACAAAGTCTTCAACAAACCTGTGCTTGGCATCAGAACTTGCGTAAACTTCGGACAGGGCTCGCAATTGCGAATTCGATCCGAAGATCAAATCGGCTCGAGTACCGGTCCACTTCACTTCGCCAGTGGTGCGATCCAACGCCTCGAACACCTGATCGTCGCCGGCAGACTTTCTCCACTCGGTGCTCATGTCCAACAAATTGACAAAGAAATCGTTGGTCAAAGTGCCTGGGTTCGAAGTGAACACGCCGTGTTTGGCTTGTTCGTAATTGGCATCCAGAACCCGCAGTCCACCCACCAATACGGTCATCTCGGGAGCGGTCAAGGTCAACAACTGAGCCCTATCGACCAACAATTCTTCAGCCGAACGGTAGTGTCCAGGACGAAGGTAGTTGCGGAAACCGTCAGCAGTGGGTTCCAACGCAGCGAAGGAATCGACATCCGTCATCTCTTCAGTCGCATCGGCACGACCTGGAGCAAAGGGTACCTGAATGTCATGGCCGGCCTTCTTGGCAGCGACTTCGACAGCGGCACATCCACCGAGAACAATTAGATCCGCCAAAGAAACTTGCTTGCCATTTTGAGAAGCATTGAATTCTGTTTGAATCACTTGCAACTTCGCAATAACCTTGGCCAATGCTGCGGGTTGATTGACTTCCCAATCCTTCTGAGGCGCCAAGCGGATACGCGAACCATTGGCACCACCTCGCTTGTCAGAACTACGGAATGTGGCAGCCGACGCCCAAGCGGTTGAAACCAACTGCGATGTCGAAAGACCCGAGGCCAAAACCTTCGCTTTCAACACAGCAATATCGTTGTCGTTCACTAGTGGGGCATCGACCGAAGGAATCGGATCTTGCCACAATTGCGGCAGAGGAACTTCTGGGCCCAAGCAACGAGCGTATGGCCCCATGTCTCGGTGAGTCAACTTGTACCAAGCCTTCGCAAACGCTACTTCAAATTCCTTTGGATTTTCATGGAAACGACGTGAGATCTTGCCGTAAGCTGGATCCAATCGCAATGCCAAGTCCGTGGTGAACATCATCGGAGCATGACTCCTAGAATCAACATGAGCGTCGGGCACGGTGCCTTCAGCCGCCTTGTCTTTAGGAGTCCACTGGAACGCCCCGGCCGGGCTCTTGGTCAACACCCAGTCGTATGCAAACAGGTTGTCAAAATAACCTGTCGACCACTGCGTAGGCGTTGACGTCCAAGCACCTTCCAAACCGCTGGTGATGGTGTCTTCGGCATTGCCCTTACCGAAAGTGTTTTTCCAGCCGAAACCTTGTTCCTGGATGGTGGCACCTTCAGGTTCGGCACCTACGAACTTGCCAGGATCAGCAGCACCGTGGGCTTTGCCAAAAGTATGTCCGCCAGCGATCAAGGCAACGGTTTCTTCGTCGTTCATCGCCATTCGGGCGAAGGTTTCTCGAATATCACGAGCCGCAGCCAAAGGATCCGGTTTCCCGTTAGGCCCCTGAGGATTCACGTAGATCAAACCCATTTGAACTGCCGCCAAAGGATTCGCCAGTTCACGATCGCCGCTATAACGATTGTCACCCAACCACTCGGATTCAGGGCCCCAATTGATATCCTGTTGCGGTTCCCAAACATCGGCACGGCCACCGGCAAAGCCAAAGGTCTTGAATCCCATCGACTCTAAGGCACAATTACCTGACAAAACCATCAAGTCAGCCCAAGAGATTTTATTGCCGTACTTTTGCTTGATTGGCCAAAGCAGACGACGCGCCTTATCCAAGTTACCGTTGTCCGGCCAACTGTTGAGCGGTGCAAACCTTTGTGTTCCATAACCTGCACCACCTCGTCCGTCGGTGACTCGATAAGTACCCGCGCTGTGCCAAGCCATACGAATAAAGAAGGGGCCGTAGTGGCCGTAATCCGCCGGCCACCAATCTTGGGAAGTCGTCATCAACTGGTTGATGTCTTTCTTCACCGCTGCCAAGTCTAACTTCTGAAATTCTTTGGAGTATTCGAAATCCGCTCCCAGCGGATTGCTCTTGCTGGAATTCTGATGAAGGATTTCTAAATTCAATTGGTTTGGCCACCAATCGCGGTTCGTGTAGAAACCGTCGGTCATAGGGCTGGTCACGGCCGGAACGGGATTCGCCGTATTCTCTTCAGCAGTCACCTCGGTCGATGCAAAGGTCAAACCAGTGATCGGGCACTTCGCACCCGCTGGCATATTGGCCCCGTGTGATCCAGGCTTGGCGTCCTGAGCCCAAGAAAGATCACCGCTGGCCGCAACCACACAACCGACGGCCAATGCCAAACGCCAAACCAATTGCCGGCGTCTAAGTCGTTGAATCGACAACCCGCGGCCGCTGGCTAGACACATTCGACCCGGCGTTTTTGCCATCTCAAACATCTTCATCATCCTTTTCCTCGCTTACGCTTGCATAGAATTTATGCCCTGAACACGGTAGTCCAGACCACTCCCTACTGTCATGAGTGTCGGGTTCCTGCGGGCAAAAGTCAAATGCATAGTTAGCATGCTTACGATGCGTGCGGAGCATTTCCTAAGAGCGTTTCTGCCCACCCGCCTGTCAACCTCGCTGGAAAACCAGATCCACCTCCGGTACGTCCGCAGGACCAAGTGGTTACTAACCCTATTTCAACACGTGCCGGGCAAGTCCGCGGAAGTTCGAGCCACATTAGAAAAGGGCCCTTGGCCAAACCGACCTGGGCACGACGATACCCTAAACTGCGATACGCCAAGCTCCGATAAGCCAAGCTCCGATAAGCTGGTCTAAAACACCGATTTTTCGATACCCAGTCTCAGATACCTAATGTCCACTTCGACAACTCAAGTTCAGGTAAAGCAAGTGAACAAGCCGGGAACAGGGCAGTTCGCCACCACCGACTGGAGCGACTGGAGCGACTTCAGCGACTTCAGCGGCTGGAGCGGCTGGAGCAAGCTTAGGCGAGTGGCCGTTATCAAACACCAGCACGCAGCGGAAGCAAGTGAATATTGCCTTCCTCCGCTTGTCCTGCCTGTTTGAATGGCGGTAAGTTTCCTTCAGCCGCTGGCCTTAAATCACAATGGCCCCTTGGAGGCGGGCAGCGGTTCACTTCAGAAATCTTAGAGTGTGGACTCGCTTGAATCTAGTGTTACGTTCAACGTGACGCTGTTGACCTAAAGCACAGCTAGTCTTAATCGCAATGGCGGCAGGGGCATTCCATCGATTACGAAACTCAATTAACTGGTTTTCTAAATCGTCGAATCGGCATCAACTTGTACAGCGGCAGTAAAATACACAGGAAACTAGCTTACATTGAATCTGCTCACTTGCGATTGGTCGACAAGATTGTCGTAGATGACCTTCAAAGTGATGGCTGGTTCGAAAGAATGCAGTACGATCAGGATGGTGGCGGCGGGCCAAGAAATTCTGAGACCCTAGTTCGAATGCCTGTCGTGAATAATGTCACGTATACAGAGAATGATTTACCTGCACCGAAAATCAAGCAAGACGCCCCAGTTGATTTGGAAGATCAAGCCGACTCCCCAAATAATGCTTCAGACAACGACAACGACATCGACGCGGATATCGGCGCGGACATCGGCGAGGCTAAGCAAGCAAGCAAGCGGCCAAGCAAGCAAGAGGCCAAGCAAGCAAGAGGCCAAGCAAGATGTCGATGAACTACCGCCCGATGCATCCAATGGAACATCAAAAAGCTCCATTTTTCCGCCAGTGCCCACAGTCCCAGATCAGTGACTTGAAATTCCAGTGGGCGTTGCTTCAATTAAGATCGTAGCCAGAACGCCCAGCACCCATATTTTAAAGCGGATCGACATGGGGAGCGACATTTGTTCTCCAGTCTTGGATGACGACGACAAACTGCGAGTCTTCGTGATGGGTACCGAATGGGAAATAGCGTTCGCTGGTGCCTTGCCGCTTGACCGATCCGCCGCGATACGTAGCGAAAACCAACGCTTTAAGAAACGACCGCGCGAACAATGTTCCTCGCTTGTCCTGCTGGTGGACCGGGCTCAGATTCCCCGAGCAACGTTCAAAGTCTTCAACGCAATTTCTCCCCGTGCGGCCGTTTTGACTCGAAATAAAATTGCAGGCGATATGCACCTGATTGAGAGTGAATTCCCGACAGACGATGCCCCAACCAAAGCCGAATAAGCGACGTTGCCTCGACAGAACTACCGCAATTGACTTTGCCAGCTCCTTCAGGCTTGATGTCCAGCCTCTGGCTTAATTTGCAGAAGGTGATCAAGCGTGAGAATGGATCGTCTCAGCATTGGCCCAATTGCAAGTCGCAGATGCAAGTCCCAGATGCAAGTCCCAGATGCGAGTCCCAGATGCAAGTCCCAGATGCGAGTCCCAGATGCGAGTGGCTGATTCGTTAAACTCGTTTACGTCTTAACGTTTATGTTCGGCATTAGCGTGTCGCCCCACGTCAGGGGGCAACCGGCTACAGGAATCCCTTGGAGGGAATCCCTTGGCGGGAATCCTTGGAGGGAACTTTTCGCGGGAACTCTTGACCTGGACTAGCGATTCATGCTTTTGCGCGAACAGGAAACGGGACGAAGCGATTTTCTTCAACGTTCCACAACTTCAAACGCAAGCATGCGACGATGTCTTTCAAGCCGAATGTTGTGGTACCTGGGGATTGTAATTGGGGCAAAGCAGCCATGGCTTCAGGCAAACGATAAAAAGGAATCTTCGAATTCAAATGATGCACATGGTGGTAACCGATATTTCCAGTAAACCAATGCATCATGGGACTCATTTCTACAAAGCTGGATGACTGCAGCGCGGCCCCTGCATAAGTCCATTCATTGGTGTCACGAATAATGGCTGCTGGGAAATTATGCTGTACGTAAAAAAGATACGCGCCAACCCCAGTTGCCAAGAAGACTGGCAAGAAGATTACAAAAAACGTGGTCAACCACCCCAACCACCAGAGACTCGCTGCGATCAAGCCGAAATGCAACGTTAAAGCAATTAGGGAACTCCGAGTCTGTGAAGGCTTGAAGTAAATGGTTCGCACACACATCCCCCAAAAAAACGCGGTGAAATAACCGAAGAAAATCACCAATGAATGTCTTGCAAAGCGATACTCAAATCGTTCGGCAGCCGTGGCTTTGGCGTAGTCGGTAGTGGTCATGATGGGGAACGAACCGATACTTGAACCGAACAACTTCGAGTTATGTTTGTGGTGATGATCGTGCGAACTTTTCCATATTCCGGGCGGACTTAGTAGCAGGTATCCATACAGATCAAGAATACACCCGGCTATAAAAGACCCTTTAAAGATCGCATTGTGTTTGAAGTCGTGATACAGAATAAACATGCGAACAATCAGCATGCCAGTCAGAATACTTGCCGATAGACGAACGAACATGTAATCCGAAAACGCAGCTACCGCCACGCAAACCATCAATGGTACCAACGTCGAAATCAGACAAAACCAGCTGGCTGCCCGGTCTTCCTCGGCAAACACTTTGCTTTCAGCCAACAGGTAATGATCCATTTGCTTATGCAGCTGGGAAACTACCCTTGGATCGGTTTCCCCATCGGTTTCCCCATCGGTTTGCCCATCGGCTTGCTTGACCCGGTGGGGCAGAAAAGTAGCTTGCGAATCTTGGTGATCGGCGGCAGGATTTTCAAATGCGGTAGCAGACAATTCTATTGACATATAAGACTTGGCAAGGAAGGAGTTTTGTCGATGAACACGGACGCTAAAAAGCGATGTCAACCACGATGTCAACCACGATGTCCGCCAAAATCGGTGGGCGGTTCAAGGTGGTAGGCGTCGGTTATCCGCTTATCGTCCAATGACGTCAACTCTACTTGTCGCCGACAGCAACCTAATCCAGCAATTCTGCGACAAAAAAGCCCAAATATTTCCACCATCTGCAGATTCCAATGACCAAATGTTAAGGTAGGTCAAATGCTATCGGGTCCCCAAATATCCGGGCTATGGTTACCTCGACCAACGACTCCCACGCCCAACAAATTGTGATCGAGCGACATTTGGTCAAATCAATGGCCCGCTAACCTCATAGCCTACCAACGACTGCATCTTGGCCCAACGCAGACTCTCAGACCAGAAACGGATGCCCGAACAATGGAACAGACGCCCGAACATTGATTTTCGCCGGTGAACTTCTAATTTCCTTTTAGATGCCGAAAACTTGCTTTTGTACAGTAAAACGTGAGGATTGCAGCGGTGAAGTCCGCCGATGACTTCCAATTTGTTCATGAAGTTTTGATTTAATTTCTAGAAGTCGAACACCTTGACGGTAACTTCTGGTAGGCTTGTCGCCAGATTGGTCCCAACTGGGCACACTGCATCAGGTAGAGACCAACAACAACTATTAGGATATTTAGATGGCTGAAGGTACAATCAAGCGACTGACCGACAAGGGATTTGGATTTATTGACGTAGGAAGTGACAAGGATCTATTCTTTCACTCATCCAGCGTTGAAGGTGTCAGTTTCGACCAACTTCGCGAAGGACAAACTGTTACCTTTACTCAAACACAGGGACAAAAAGGTCCATGTGCTGAAAAAGTGCAGGTAGTTTAGTAACGCCGATGTGCCCGTGCTTCTCCAGCTATAAATTGCTGCTGAAGCACGAACGCACAGGTGCCAGAAAATTGCTTGCAAACCAGGTGCTTGCAGACAAGATCATCGCAAACAAGATCATTACGGACTCCGGTCCGATACCGCAGCCAAGCGACGTCAACCACCGACGTAATAGTTTAGGCGATTGAACACCCTCGGCCATGGTTATGACGCGAAGTTTGAGGCGTTCCAGAGTTTCGTGCGTTGCAAAGCTTAGTCGCTTGTTGATTGCACGGGTCGATTGCCCGGAAATTTTTAGTGTCTTCAAAACACCGGGCACGGCGACAGATTCTTATTTCAAGGCCCGTTGGCAGGGCGATTCACCGATGAACCGGCTTGCTGCCCACGGTTAGTTCAAAATTACGACCAGTCCGAAATTACGGCCAGTCCTAAATTTTTGCGCCCTTGGTTGTACCCACACCAGAATTTCAACGCAGCGAAACTAATGGGCGGCGAAACTAATGGGCGGCGAAATTCGATTGCCGGCAAGAATCAAGCTCCTTAGGTCAAGAAACAAATCTGTCTTTGCCCAAGGCTGCTGACGATTCGGAATGCCCACGCCCAAAGCAAGAAGCTAGAAACAGACAATGGGTTCCCAGCCGTGCTCGCGGTTACGCTCTTGAATGTCCTCGTGATTCGCCCGCTCCAAGCATCACTTAGGCCATTCCTGGACCAGATCATGAAACGCCAATTGGCAACCCGCGGCACGGCAATTTGTGTGCCCTCCTGAACCGACAGTGTTGCAATTCCCATTTGGCATCGCAGCGCCCAACGAAAGACCTCGAGATGAATTCTCCTGAAGAGAAAAAAGCCGAAACAAGTTCAGATCAGCCCATCCCGAAGAAGAAACGCCCACCAAACGTTTTTGATGGGACGCTTCAAAGCATTAACCTAGAACGACTGGTCCTAAAAACGAAAAGCGGCCAAGAGTCGTCGATCACTTTGTCGGCAAAAATCAAAGTCAATTGCGATGGAATTGCATGCGAATGTAAGCATTTGAAGCCAGGGCAGAAAATCCGAGTCTCCACCAAGAAGACCGACTTTACGGTCGCCACTCGTATTGCTGCTTTGGACCAAAAGTCACGCTTCACACCATCGGTTTAATCGATACAAGAATCGCAGCATAAGAACTCAGACACTGGTTGATCAATAAGACTTACCCAACAACCTGGGGAACTGCCCCAACGCCGCCATGAATGTAGAAAGCCCTGTTATGCACGAAGGCATCATCGTTAGTGTGTCGACCGTCGAAATTGTTTCCACAACGTCCGCTGGCGAAAACCAATGTCACACTTTGGCCGAACAAGCGAAAGTAACTTGCGATGGTAAAACCTGCAAACTGGAAACATTGAAGGTCGGCCTTCCCGTTCGAATTACCAACTGTAAGCAAGACGCCAGCAAAGCGTCCGTTGTGTCAGCCGGCCGAAAGCAGTCTATCCCTTACGGATAGGCCAGCCAAGATCGGGATGAACTAGAAGAAATCTTTGTACCGGGTCATCCAACGGCAAAGGAACCATTCGATCATAGGACGAAGGGTTCCATTCCTTATCTAGGTCCAAATGCCTTGGCATACGTGGCATCGCGTGAACAATAACTGATTCATTTTGAACGTGGGATACTTACTTGTTCGGCGCAACCACGTGCTCGACTTGCCTGCGAACGCTTTATCTAAGCGACTTTGCTTTCCGCCCTTCGTTTTTGCGATGCATTTACCCTCTGATCGCCATGGCGATGCATTTACCCTCTGATCGCCATGGCGATGCATTTACTACTGCGAATTCTAAAGACATTTCTAGTCTCTTTATGGCAGTGGCCAGACTTTCGACTGACAACCATTAGCGTGCCACAGGCGCTCCGATTGACTTGCCATCATTCTCAGGATCTGCGGCAGACCGGTTCAAGAGATCTGTAAATGGGCTGTGAAAGAACCATCCTAAGGCCGCCGATTTGACTGCCACCCTTTGACCATCGTGCGGATACGCCGAGATCTGTACGAACATGGACGATCGCTTTAAAATCGAAAGTCAAGCGAAATATCGACCAACTCGAGCGTTGTCCCTGACGATGAATGATCTATTGGGTTTGCCAAATTACGTTTAAGATAGACGACCCACGATGAAGCTATGGCGATTGCGAAATTCATCGTCTGGAAATATCAACCCAATGGGAGATTGAGGATGGAAAATGGTGAACAAAATGATTCCGATCACTCTATTGAAGACGGCAGCCTGCCGCTGAATGTCATTGAACATAGTGACAAAATTGCACCAAGCAAGAATGTTGCCGCCAGTAATGCATGGCACCGCAGACGTCTTCCAAAATTCTTTCTACTTCCATTTATTCCGCTGCTACTGTTTACCGGCGCAGTCATTGGAATCTATGTTCAACCTCCTGCGTTGCGAGCGTTCTTGAATCTGACGGGACTCAAACCCGGGGGCGGCACCAGTTCTCCGATTGCAGTGTCGGTCGAAGACACGATCGAGAAGCAGCCAAAGCAAGCAATGATTCGCAGCGTCGTTGCGATGGGACGCCTGATCCCTGAAGGCAAAGTCATCACCATTTCGCCTCCCTATGGTGCGGCCGACGCCAGAATGGAAGAGATCAAAGTCGCAATCGGCGATCAGGTGGAACGCGGCGCCGTACTGGCCACACTGGACAATCGCGCTAGCCTCGAGTCGGCTGTCGCCTCGGCCCAAGCGAACGTCGCTCTGCAAAAATCGTCGCTCGAACAAACTCGCATGACGATCACTGCAAGTCTAGAAGAAGCACAAGCAACGTTGGATCGTTCAAAAACTGCGGAAGCATTGGCACGGCGAGAGTTGGATCGCCAAAAATCGCTGCGCGATTAGGGGGCAGTGTCCCAGGCCGAATTCGATCAAGCCACGGCGGTTTACGAACAGGCGCAGAAAGACGTTACAAAAGCAGAGGCGACGGTGACGCGGTTTGATTCTAAGCAAATCGAAGTCCAACCCGATGTTGTCGTCGCCGAGCGAAAAGTGGACACCGCTGTTGCCGATCTTAATCGCGCCAAACGCGACCTAGCCAAAGGAATTGTGACCGCTCCGGTTACTGGAACCATCCTGGACATACACGCTCGACCTGGTGAAAAGCCTGGAGCCCAAGGGATCTTGGATATTGGAAATGTCCAGCGAATGACCGCCGAACTGGAGGTCTATCAATCGGAAATCAGCAAAGTTGCGGTAGGGCAATTTGTCGAACTAACCGCAGATGCCTTACCCAAAGCGTTATCGGGACTGGTCAGTGAACTAGGCTTCGCGGTAAAACGCCAAACGACTATCCGCGACGATCCCGCGGCAAATACCGATGCCAGGATTATCAAAGTGACGGTCCGCCTGGACGAAGATTCTTCAAAGCGAGCCTCGCGACTGACCAATTTGGAAGTCACCGGGCGAATCTCTGTCGAGCACTCCAAATGACTGCGCTGCTTAATCGCTTGTTGGGTCGCTTGCCGCTGGGTTGGCTACAATTGATCTCGAACAAATTTCGCTTCGTGGCAGCAGCCGCTGGCGTGGGCTTTGCCTGCATTCTCGTGTTCGTTCAACTGGGAATGATGGGCTCGTTTAGCGAAGCGACCCGAGTCACCTACCGTGGCTTCAACGCTGACGTCATGATTTCTTCTTCCGATGCAAATGATCTATCGGACGGATCTAATATTGCACGTCGAGGCATGTTCCAAGCGTTAGCCGTTCCTGGCGTCAGCCAAGCCTGTCCACTGTTCATTGGAATGACACAGTGGCTACAAGCCGATGGCAGCAAGATAGAATTCAGAACGATCGGAATCGATCCCGGGCAGCAAGCCTTCATTGCGTCAGCAATCGGAGAGGTAGCACCGCTGATGTTGGCCAACAACGTCTTTCTGGACCGACACGCCCGCGGCCTGAAGCCGGATGTACTGCCAACATCTCGCTGGACAACCCCCTGGTGTTCGAAGCCAATGGCCAACAATTATCTGTGGTTGGCACCGTTTACTTTGGCGGTGGATTTTCAGGAGACGGGTTCATGTTCATCTCCGACCAGACATTCATGCAACTTTCCCCTAAACGTTTCTCCGGTGCACCCAATCATATTTTGCTAAAAATCGATCCTGGCTTAGACGTCGACGTCGTCGTTGAAAACATCCGCAACGAATTGAACACCGATTCGCTAAAAATTCGCTCCTTTTCCGATGCCATTGAACAAGATGTAAAGTACCAGACAACGGTACGGCCAACAGGTCTAATTTTCGGCTTCGGCGTTGCCATTGGCATCGTCGTCGGCATTGTGATCGTGTACCAAATTTTGTCCACCGACGTCGCCGATCACCTGCGCGAGTATGCAACCTTCAAAGCCATGGGATATGGACGGACTTATTTTCGCAGCATCATTTTGGAAGAGACCATCATCTTGGCGGTAGTCGGCTTTGTGCCAGCTTTGGTTATGGCGTTGCTGATTTATTATGTCATGGCTGGCGCTACAGGCTTGCCAATTGCCATGAGTGTCCAACGGGCCACGATGGTCTTCCTTGGAACGGTGGGAAGCTGTGTTTTGTCAGGAATGATTGCATTAAGGAAACTGGCAAACGCGGATCCTGCCGACCTTTTTTAGAAATTCGCCACATGAACTCACCCAGCCCAAACAATCCCATCCTTGTGAAAGAACTGAATCATTGGTTCGGTGGGGGGGAGCAAAAAAACTAAGCCTTGTTTGACATCAATTTGAGTATTAATCCGAGAAAACTGACGGTTTTGATGGGCCCCTCTGGCTCTGGCAAGACAACGCTCCTGACGTTAATGGGCTGCCTCAGGGAAGTTCAACAGGGCGATGTCACGTTGCTAGGGAATGAACTTCGCCAAGCCGATGAGCACAAACTTAACCAACTGCGCCGCCGGCTAGGCTTTATCTTCCAAGCTCACAATTTGCACGAAAGTTTGACCGCAATACAAAACGTGCGAATTGGACTTGAAGTGCATGGCACTGACCGAAAGAAACAATACAACCAAGCTGCAGCCCACATCTTGACGGAACTTGGACTGGGCGAGCGTATGAACTACTTACCTGCGAAACTTTCGGGAGGACAAAAACAACGGGTCGCCGTTGCGCGAGCCTTGGTAGGAAATCCAGCGATTATTTTTGCCGATGAACCCACCGCCGCATTGGATAAAGAATCAGGCGTTAAGATGGTTGAGTTACTCAAACGACTAGGCCAACTACGAGGCACCACCACTGTCATGGTCACCCACGACAACCGCATCTTAGAACTAGCCGACCGCATTCTACGCCTAGAAGACGGCCGTATCGTCAACGACACCGGCCAGGCAGATTTCTAAATTTGCAAAGCCGTCCACCGCACCCGATTCTCCAGGGTCCAAGCAGCAACGCTAGAGATTACGTAGGACAAGCGGTGTGTATAAAAAGACCCTGCTGTAGCGACTTTCCGAATTAGTCTTTACCCTCTGATGCGTTCCGTAGTCTTTACGTCCGCTCAATTAGGAACAGGGAACGGATGCAGCCTTAGCAAAGTCCCCATTCAATTCCAGCCATCTGGTCGTCAGCCATTTTGCGACCGAAAGCTATTTCAGGAAAGGCGTCCATTGGAACCTCAAGCACTCACACCCACTCTAGAACGGCATTTGGCGGGCCGCCGATTTGGTGATGCTCGTGTATCACCGGATGATCAAGATTTAAGTTTGCAAATTGATGCACTGGTTCGTTGCGGCATTCCGAAACAGAATATCTTGATGGACAAAATATCCGGTGCAAAAAGCGATCGCCCCGGTCTTGGAAACTGCATGCAAATTATCGAGCCAGGTGACATCCTGGTCGTTTGGCGCCTTGACCGACTGCGAAGATCGATCGGTGGCCTGATTACCATGGTTGAAGACCTGCGCCAACGCGGTGTTGGATTCCGGTCGCTCAGCGAAGGTGCGGGCGATACGACCAGCGCTTGGCGAGAGTTGATATTCAACATCTTCTCGGCGCCGGCCCCGTTTGAGAGGCGATTGATTCAGGAACGCACAAAAGCAAGCTTGGATTGGCGGCAGCCCGAGCCTGTGGCCGAATGGGAGGCCGTCCGAAAACAGTTCCCAAAGACGCCAAGGTCAGACTGGCGAAAACTCTGATGGCGGACAAATCGTTAGAACTGGACGATATTTGTGAAACGCTGAAAATTTACCGTTCGACGTTGTAGCGCTACGCGAATCTGTAAAACCCGCGGCCAGTCTCAAAATCAGGTGGTATTTTGGATCGTGCAAGAAACGGTAAACTTGAGCAACCAAGTAGGAGGTACAAGCAATGAATGGTAAGTGCAGATACATCGCGAGTAGTATAATTTTGCTCTTCGCTGCGACGGCTATAAATGCAGCAGAAGGGACAGATCGCCCGAAATACTCCGATTCAGATATTCCCGATGCCATGACTTTTTTGAATGGCCAGGAGGTGAAGTCAGCGGATGATTGGAAAGCGCGGAAAGCGGAGATCAAAAAGCTCTGGTGCGACTATTTCATCGGTCATTTCCCGGCAGAAATCCCCGCACTGCTCTCGGCCGAAGTGGTCAAGACAACGACACCCGCAGACGGTTCCCTGCGAAGGCGCATAGTACTCACGTTCGATACACCGAATAAGAAGTCGTTCGAGATCGAAGTGTGGAAGCCAAAATCGGATGACGACGCAGCCAAGCCGCTGCTGCTCACCCAGCCGCGCAATTATCAAAGAGAGAATTGGGGTGAAGAGGCGCTGAAAAGAGGGTACATCGTTTGCATTTACCCGGGTCTTGATACGCACCATAGCGAGCCGGACTATCCGGGATACCAGGACGTCTGGAAGACGTTTAAGAATGAATACCCGAAAGCAACTTGGTCTTCGTCGCTTGGCATTCAAGCTTGGTTGGCAAGTCGGACACTGGACTACCTTCTCAACCCTGAGTTCGGCCATATCATTGATCCAAAAGCGGTCGGCATCACCGGATTCTCTCGTTATGGCAAGCAGTCGATCTATGCTGCGGCGTTCGACGAGCGCATCACCTGTGTCGTTGCCAGGAGCGCGGGATCTCCGGCAGCCAGCCCCTACAGGTTCACCGGGCGCGAAACTTTCATGGAAACTCCAGCGGACTTTCCCGAAGCGTGGGCACTGGGAAGCCTGAGAGATTATCTTGGACGTGAAAACGAACTGCCGGTCGAATGCAATTCGCTGATCGCCTGCATCGCGCCACGCCACTTCATGATTGATTCGGCCTACAACGATGGCAGCGATCCCACCTTCGGCGTCGAACGCAGTTACCTGAACGCCAAGCAGGTGTGGGCGTTCCTGGGTAGGAAAGAAAACATCTGCCTGAACTACCGCAAAGGTAACCACGGCCCGGTCACCGACCCACAGGTCCAACACAACCTTGATTATTTTGACATGGCCTTCGGTCGGAGCAAAGCCAACGCATCAGATTTCCCGGAAGTGCTGCTCCACGCTTTTGATTGGCAGGCCTGGAAGTCGAAGCAGCGGGAGTCCGACCTCACCATGCCGCTGCAAGCATCGGTTCGGCAGAAGGTGGAGTGGATGCTGGGAGAGCGGCCCGCCGCAATCGAGGACACCGGCAAGTACCACATTAAGACGGGCGAAGAACTGGGGGTTCCCGACTGGTCGCGGGATCGATGGAATCCAGGTGGCATCAAGAGGGTCCCCTTCAGTTTCAGCGGCAAGATGCATGGCAACATTTTCTTTGATCCCAACTGCAAGCAGTACAAGGCAACCGTGATCTGGCTGCATCCATGGAATTATTCTCACGGCAGCAACGAGGGATACGGTGTCGAAGGGGCAACGACCGTCTACTATCTCCTCGCAAAAGAGGGCTACAAGGTCGTCATGTACGACCAGTTCGGGTTTGGGGATCATCTGACCGATGCCGTTGGTTTTTACGACAAGCATCCACATTGGTCCCGGATGGGCCGAGCAGTCTACGACGTTCAAAAGGTGGTCGACTTCTTGGTCGATGGCAAGGGGATCACCGCACAACCCGTTCCGCCAACCGATCCCGAGAAGCTCTACATTTGTGGCTTCGCCTACGGTGGCATGGTCGGGCTGTACGCCACCGCAATCGACGAACGCATTTCCGGTCTCGCCTGTTTCAGCGGCTTCACGCCGATGCGCACCGATACCGATGCGAAACCCACCGGGGGTATTCGCCGGTACTGGGACTGGCATTCCCTCATCCCCAAGCTGGGATTGTATCACCGTAGGGAATCCACCATTCCCTACGATTATGATGATGTGCTCGCCATGATCGCGGGCCGTCAATGCCTGATCTATGCCCCAGCGCGGGATCGCTTCGCTGACTCGAAAGACGTGAAGACATGTATCGAGAAGGCCAAGGCAGCATGGCAGGAGGTTGACGCATTGACGTTCGAACTTCCCGACGATATTTGCAAGTTCCAACGCTCTGAGCAGGATGCGTTGGTGCGATGGCTGGAGATAGAAGCTGTTCGTTAAGGAGGCTGACACATGGAAGCAAGGGAGAATTTGAACTAAGCCGTAATACCTTCGATTGACGGGGATGGAAATGGCTGAAACGGGCTAATCCGCAATCGGGCGTCCCCACCACCTAATTCCGACGTTTACTAAACAGGTTTTGGGCTATCCA
>JBDNHU010000044.1:0-1967 GCA_041688615.1 Mariniblastus sp.
GAGCACACTGTTTTGAGAGCACACTGTTTTGAGGGCACACTGTTTTGAGGGAACATTGTTTTGAGGGAACATTGCCCTAAGATTTGTCTTTCAACTTTCGCTTGTCTCGTTGGGCGCGACGCACGTGCATCGGCGGTACGATGTTTGAAGCCAATCCGACCCACGACCACGATTTGATAATGTAATAGTTCAGGTCAATCTCCCACCAACGATGCTGGACCGTTGCCGCGGATTGATCCGCGTGGTGATTGTTGTGCCAGCCTTCGCCCGAGGTCAGCAAAGCAACAAACCAGTTGTTTCGGCTATGGTCATCGGTATCATGATTTCGGTAACCGAACATGTGCGATAACGAATTGACCGACCAAGTGATGTGCCAAACCCAAACGACTCTTGCGATCACACCCCAGATAAAAACGCTAGTCGCCAAACGAAACGCTTCGGCTCCGAATCCGTAAATTGCACCAAAGACCAGCCACGACACCAAGTAGATCAGAATTCCGTGACCGATAAAGATGGCAACGCCTGCATAGGCTCGTTTTTCCAGCCACATATAGTAACGATCTTCCAGCAGATCTCGGGCGTACTTCTTATACAGCACAAACTTATCAGTGCCCTTATTCTCGTACACCAGCCACTGAAAGTGAGACCAGAAGAAGTTAACCAGCGGGCTGTGTGGATCCTCTTGATGATCAGATTCGTTATGGTGCAAACGGTGCCAGGCAACCCAGCGAATAGGAGTCTCTTGTCCATTGCAAAGCGCCAATGTCGTTAAAACGTGTTCAAACCACTTGGGCGTTTTGAAGCTGCGGTGCGTCAGCAGGCGGTGGTAACAGATTGGGATCCCCACCGCACCAAAAAGATACGTTCCCACCACCAATGAAGCGACTCCCGCCCAGCTGAAGAACCAGGGAACAAAAATCAGTAGCGCCAGGAGATGGAAAGCGACAAGCGAAATCACGTAGCTAATGTAGACGCGCTTGATGTTCACGCCCTTGGGCAACGGAATTGAGGCCGCGTCGCGACCACCTAGCCTAGCCAAATTTGCATCAGAAGTATTTTCGACTACTCGCCCGCCCGATTGTGTTGGTGCTTCAAACTTGCTGTGCGGAACTTGTAAGTGATTCATTCGGTTACTTCCCAAAGGCATCTGACTAGTACGACAGCGCCCGATATTTAAATGACCGAACGTTCACGTCCGGATTTCATAAGTGTCAATTCCCAATCGACCCGTCTTCTGGGTTCGACTCGCGATTTCAAATCGGCTCGCCATCGGTTCGTCCGATTAAACTAGGCCTTCAGAGACACTCTACCTTCGAAGAAGAAGGTGCCTTCAAAGAAGATGTCTGTTCATCGGCACAAAGAGTCGCCAAAAAACAGTTGCGAACCGAAAATCGTTCTGCCGATTGACGAGTGCGACCTGGTTGATACAGACTTGATGTGGGTGCGAACTTGCTTTGATACCCGCTTATAAAATGGGCAACCCAATCCTGTTCGATTACCTAGTTGTACCAAGCGATAGCTGGCCCTTTCCCGCAAGACGATGAATAAAACCACTTCGAAAAATTGAAAGAAGCTGTATTCTTCTTCGAATCTAATGAAATCAGTCACCAAAGATGACGGAATTGGGGCGTTGAAGTTGAACCGTTGCCCAAAATAGTTTTTCCTTCAGTACCAATATTTAAGCAGAATTCACGGAGGGTTGAAAGGTTAGAAGCTGCAGATTTCTAGTTCGTTTGGTCGTTGTGTCAGCGGATGCGCCTGAAAATTTGGCAACCAATGAAACTGTAAAGAGGGTAAGCCGGAGCGTAGGTAGGGCGATTTGGCGTTTCTGGGTCGTTTGTGCAATGTCGTTCGGTTTGCAGGGCAAGCGGCGTCCGTTTAGGTTGCCGGTCGTCAATAATGTCGCACCAGAGCGTCCGCGGTGCCTTATCGAGCGTTGGCGACTTGCACGGCGTTGGCGACTTGCA
>JBDNHU010000361.1:0-4744 GCA_041688615.1 Mariniblastus sp.
ACTACTACGCCAAAATAAAATGCAATGTGGCACTAAATTGGGGTCCTCCAAATCCGACAGAACGGTTGCCCCTGTCGTACTAAATCCCGACTGCGATTCAAACAAACAATCAGCCCAGGTCATTTTGGCCCATCGCAGCCGGTAATGATCCACTCGATCCGCAGTTGCATTGTCACGGTCTTCCGGCGAAATCAACCACGGTTCCAACAAGGGAATTCGTTGCAATTCGCGGACGACATCCGCAACGTAGGGATTATTGGTTTCCCGTTCCAACTGGTCTCGGGTTAGCCCAACCGCTCCGTTTTCTGCCAACGCCGTTAGGACCTCCAGTTGCTCTCCACTAATTATATTGGGTAAAGGTTGCCACGCATTCCAAGAAAGCCAATGAACATCCGCAATCGAAACGCTTGCGGCAGATGCAGTGCCGGGCACTTGCGGACCTAAAAAAATCCGAATGGACGGCCCGCGAATTGTACCGCTGAGAAAAAAGGGCAGCGCGCCCAAGAATGTAGCCAAGATCCAGCTGAGTCCGACGATCGCCATGGCTTCACGCCGAAATAGCTTGACCTTGACATTGCGTCCGAGGGACATCAGCAACACACCTAGAGCAACGCAAATAACGCAACTATTGACCAGGGCGAAAAATCCCACCCTCTCGAAACGCGGATCATCCACTTGCAGCATCGCGTCGACCGACTGGTGGATTTCCGGAAGCAACTTGGGGTCGGTATGCTGCCCAATGCTAGAGTAAGCCCAGGGCAACGAGAAAATCATGAAGAGGCCGAAGAAGATACAAAGAATACCTAGAAATCGACTGATTAAGCGAAAATTCATCAACGCAAGTCCCTGCGAGCCATTTGGAATAGGGCCAAGTCCGCGCCCCAACTACTGCAGCTAATCGTCTACCGTGCCCCAGTTAGTTTACTTTCGTTAAGCTCGCAAATGTAGGGTAATGGGTTGGAGCACTCGCAACAACCTGCCACAAACGACGGTGAATTCAGCGTTTCGAGCCCAAATACGCTTACTTCCTAGCCTTTGATTGGAGAAAATATGCACTCTATTTCCTCAAATTTAACGCTTCACCGATACCTTCGCCCCGCCCCCATTTTTCACTTAGCAAGCACCAGACTTGCTTGGCATTGCTCGGATTGCCGCTGAAAATCAAGCAGCCTAATCCAGCCAAACGCAGCGGGAAAAGTGCTTGGCCACCATCGACGTGCTGGCCCGATTATCAGTTAAACGGGCTAAACCGCCAGAAAACAAAAACCAATCAGACGCCGCAAACGACCCATACTGCGCGAGCCTTACCGAAGTTAAAGCCAATCATCCTTCGCCAATACTACCTTTTCCGGCAGGGTTTGATTCTCTTACGACCTGTGTCGATGCTTAAAACAGTCTGGGGAGACGTCCGAATGCTGGCTGCTTAAGTCGGATCCCAATCGCTCCGCAACTTGTGTGCAAGAGAATCACTGATGCAAAATAACCAATCAGCAAACAAAAACACAAATCAGATGGCGTTTCCATCTGCCCGAAAATTGTCAGTCATTGCCCCAGTGCAGAACGACCGAGGTGAGACGACGGTTCAAATGGAACACATGCTGCAATTGCTGTACGATTCCAAAGTTGAATTCGAACTAATGTTGCTGGACATGGCGGCCGAACAACCGGCCTCCGAGTCGATTCGATTATTAAGCCAAGCCCACTCTCAGGTACGAAATCTGTATTGCCCAACGTTGGCGATTCAAGATGCGATTAGCCTAGCAATCAAGAGTTCCGAAGGCGATATGATTCTTGTGCTAGACGAGGGCATTCATGCAATCGGGCAACTGAAACAGTTGCTGGCCGAACAATTTGCGAACCGGTCTTCGAATTTAGAACCTGAAATTCCGATGGATGTTCTTGGAAGCCAGCAAGGCGAATTCACGATCGGTGCGCAAGACCCTTCGAATGAAATGGGGATCGATCAAACCTCGTACGATGTCAGCGGACTTCCCGAAATTGGGGGAATCGACGGTCGAGTTCTAGAACGATTGGAACAGTGGGCTGTTGCGTTGCAAAACGAATCCAAGGTTCGTGCCAAGGAGAACTTAGCGATCGAGTCGCCGGCGTTGGAAATTCCTCAGACCCGCCCACACGAAAAAGACAGTCGGTCGCGTGGAGATGAAATCCGCCGAGTCGACCCGGATCCCGGCGGACAACCCAAACGCAAGTTACCAAAATTCGTAACTCGCTTTCACGAATTCATCTAACGCTGGAGTTTCACCTTGGGCTTAAGCCAGTGGGCCCGACGAATACAACGATCTGCGATGGGTCGGTGACTCTTCTAAGCACATACAATTACACCGAACCATGGCATGCGATTCTCTGTACAGAATAACTGCGGCGATTAGTACATCAGTGCAATGGGTCGGAGCCTTGGTACCAGCCTGGAGTTGATCTCAGGTCGAGCGATTCAGGATGCTAGTGCCTGACACCGGGTGCTACTGCCTGCCGCAAGGGAAGACGCGGTTGATCTTTCGTTTTGCCCCAATATAACACATCTAGCGTTTAATAGGCGTTTTGCGGTTTCAACACAACCCTCACGGTATCTATCAAGATCTTCAGATCCATCCAAACGGACCATTCGCGAATATATTGATGGTCACATTCGATCCGTTTCTCCATCTTTTCAAGCGTGTCGGTTTCACCCCGAAAGCCGCGAACCTGTGCTAAACCCGTGATTCCTGGCTTAACTTTGTGACGCAGCATGTAGCCGCTAATTTGGGTTCGATACTGTTCGTTGTGCGAGCTTTCATGAGGTCTCGGCCCAACCATACTCATCGCCCCTGTAAGGACGTTGAACAATTGCGGCAGTTCGTCTAAAGAAGTTTTACGAAGAAGCCCACCAATCGGAGTCAAGCGAGAATCATTCTTTGTGGCTTGTTTCACCGCCGCTCTATTTTCAGAAACAGTCATGCTGCGGAATTTCCAAACTGTGATTGGCTTTCCATCCAAACCATAACGTTTCTGACGAAAGATAACCGGGCCCTTCGAAGTCAACTTGACAGCGATAGCGACGCACAACATCGGAAAAGCAAAAATCATCAAAGCCACCGTTGCAAAGAACAAGTCCAGAAATCTCTTAAATACACCGTCAACACCGTAAAACGGATTCTCAAAGACGCTAACCACTGGAAGGCCTTCAACCGTGGTCCAACGCGAATGCATTAATTGAAACACAAAGAGATCTGGCACAATGTAGACCGACGCCGTGGAGTCCGCCAACTCCGACAAGATAGTGCGGATCCGCACTTCGGCTCGCATCGGTAGGGCAACGAAAATTACGTTCACCTTCCCTTCTTTCGCATCACGAATCAGTTCAGGAACTTTACCTACCACCGAAGGCATATCCTGTGGCAAATCAGCTCGCCTATCAGGCTGTCGATCATCGTAGAAGCCGGTAAATTTAAGGTTAAACGAAGACGACTTTCCAATCGCATTGACCAATTCAACTCCTAGTTCGTTGCATCCAACAACCGCGAATGATTTAGCGCCAATTCCCCTGTCGGTGGTCCAGCGGCGAAGCGTGCGAAAGCAAATTCTTAGCCCCGAAGCAACGACTGGCGTAGCCAGGAACCAGATACCAAGCGACCACAGAGAGAGTTCGGTAGTGTATTCGCTCAAGTTACCTACGGCCGCCAGCAATACAAGTGAACAGCCCCAAGTCAGCAGCATGCATGCAGTCTCGCGAGTGACCGCAAGGCTACTCCAATCGCGATACAGCCCCAACAATTCGGCAACGAAGGAGAAGGATGCGAAGGCGACCAAGCAAGAAACAGTGGTTGCTTTTGAATCCAGATAAGGAAACCATCGCGTGATAAAATACATGCCGAAGAAAATGGAGCATGCATCTAACAGACGCAACAACAGAACGTGCCACTGCCGGGTTTGGTGGATTGCAGGACGAGCCGCTTCGCTAATTTGAGTCATACTCATCACAAAACACTTGCTTTAACGGTTTGGGCAAAAGTAAATTCGGCGGTTTAAATAGCCGACTTCGAACTACCGAACTCTAAGTTTTTGCTGCCAGGATGCTGCCAACGAGCTGCAAACCTGCTTGAAATTCAGGGACAGTAGGGTAGAAATTTAGGACTTTGAGGACTTTAACGACTGAGCGGAAGTTCACTAATCTGCGAGAAATTCACTCGATTCAAGGGTTTTGAATGAACTAAGTGGCGCAGGTTGGCGAAATTTATCAAAATGCGACTTGCTAATAACGTGAAGATTTAGATAATAGAACGTCCAAGCGGGAGTCGTTAGGCTTCGGTCGCAAAAATTTTACCTGTCCCGTAATTATTTCCTCATTCGGTCAAGATTGAATATGGTTAGCACCCGAGCCAGACGTCGAGCCAAGGCAAAAGCACGTGCTCGTACCGCAAAGCGAGATCCTCTATTCATTGATGGCGAACGCCCGCGTCCAATGTACGTGGACTACAAAGACGTGGAATTCCTGCGAAAATTAGTAAATCGCCACGGCAAAATAGTCGGCCGTCGCAAAACCGGCTGCTCGGCAACTAGTCAGCATGCGATCACGATGGCCGTCAAGCGTGCTCGCTTTATGGGTCTGATGTCGTACGTAGGTGAATAGTTTCTGCGGTGAATAGTTTCTGCGGTGAATAGTTTCTGCGGTGAATAGTTTCTGCGGTGAATAGTTTCTGCGGTGAATAGTTTCTGCGGTGAATAGTTTCTGCGGTGAATAGTTTCT
>JBDNHU010000362.1:0-6830 GCA_041688615.1 Mariniblastus sp.
AGTGTTTGAGTGTTTGAGTGTTTGAGTGTTTGGTTTTAGATCACTAGAGCAAGGGCTTGTTGGCTGCGGAACAAGATTTAGACTTGTTTTCTAGGTGAAATACGTGATTTCTGTGCAGCTTGTGTGGTTTGTGGAACAGATTTGGACTTAGAGGACTTAGAGACTGCCTTTACTTAAAATGTTTAAGTTTGCCAAGTTCCGCTAATTATTCAATTCGTTTAAAATGCCTAGATTAACGAATCTCCTGCCTATCTTTCGCCGATACCTTTTCTTAACGAAGGTTAACCACAATCAAACATGCGGATCAGTGCATCTGAGTTTGGTTGGATGGGAAACCTTAGGGGACTAAATTGGCGGTCACAAACGGAGCCATTTTTCGCAATGACACAGCAAAACGTTAGGTTGAACAACTCTCAGTTGAGCAACTTACAATTGAGTAGCGTCAACCAATTGCGACAGTTCGTGCTTCAGACATTGTGCCAACAAAATGATTTGGAAATGGACGTCTTTCCGGCCAGTGAAAGACTTTTAATAACGCGTGATCGAGCGATTGGCATCCAATTTTGTTTGCACGGTCCCAGAAACGTACGATTCATGGCCATTTGGGAAACCGAAAAACATTCCATTTTATTTTATGGCTCGTCCGGGCAGCGAACGGGAAGAGTGCAATTGGGTAAGTGTACACAATTGGCAGAACAACTGAGAAGCGTTGCCCTTGCAGGGTAGCGAATTTATATCAGGGAGGGATTAAACATGTTGGTACTTTCCAGGAAGGAAAGTCAGAGAGTGAGGCTCGGTGACGACATCGTCTTGACGATCGTCCGAGTTTCCGGTGACAAAGTGCGACTGGGTATTGAAGCTCCAGGAGATCTCTTGATTCTTCGCGAAGAATTGGAGCAAAACCAGGTGGCAATTAAAAAAGCGGCCGCCTAAGCCAATCGCACTGCGATATCGCCACCACCTTGGAAAAATATTCCATCATTAGGATTTCCCGGGAAGAGGTCGTGGCGACAAAGCGGGTCCCATGCGCAACTGTTTAGACAATTTGACTTTATCGCATTCGTCGCGATCTACTGGCTCGCCGCATCCGTTGCGATCCGCAAGACACCAAGGAACTTATCCACCCTTACCGTCCGCTGCGAGACCCATACGAAACCTGAGCGTCGTGAAGTACGATTCAGAGACCAGAGACTTGACGAAGGCAAACAAGATCCGGAGACGCCCCAAAGGCCATCCACGATCTAAGACCCACAATTTGAAATTCGCCAACACCGCAGGTCCTAAGCCTTCGGTGTTACTTTTTGTAATCTCGGTAGCGTTTCCAGCGATGCTGCAATTTGGGAAGAATGTGCAATTTTTGCCGATTTTGATGGTCTTGCGGTCTTGGTAATATTTTCTAAGCAGGGACTTTGGAGATGCCGAAGGTTATGAGAAGTCCAGAAATTTGTTCACAACTTATCGTTAGCGATCTAGTCTTCGCAAGCAATTTCCCGACGGGGAAAATTGCAGGCGACCCGATCCAGCGAAAGTTCCGTGGGCGGCAAGTCTTTCAACAAGCCAGACGCCGCCCAGTGCTAAGTATGGCAAAGTGCTAAGTAAGGCAACGCAATGAGTGGAATTCAATCGTCGATCGGTCTTATCTCCGGTATCGATACGGATAAAATAGTTCGACAATTATTGCAAATCGCGGCCCGACCTCGTGACGCTTTGGTGTCCCGTGTGCAACGAGTTGCGCAGCAACAGGGCGCCATCACCGACTTAACGACTCTGGTTATCGGTCTAGAATTGGCCGCGAAACGACTGGGCGGTGAAAATTCTGTATTCAGTTCGGTTCGAGTCAAATCGTCCAATGCAGAAGCGGTTTCGGCCTCCAGTTCGGGTAAGCCGCAAATTGGCAGCTATTCATTGACTCCTGTCCGCAAGGCTCAAACCAATCAATTGCTTAGCAGCCGCTTTGCTACGGCGGACACGCCCTTAGGTGCCGGTTCGATTTCATTTCAGAAGGGTGGCTTCGTCACGCAGGCGGTTGAACTGGATTCGCTCAATGGTGGGCAGGGCGTGGATCGTGGCAAGATTCGGATCACCGATCGAGGTGGCAATAGCGGAGTGGTCGACTTACGGTATGCCAAGACCACCGAAGATGTGATCGATGCAATCAATCAACAAACCGAAGTGAATGTAACGGCCGAATTGGATGGTGACCGTATCAAGTTGGTAGACAATACCGGTCAAACCGCCGCCAATTTAAAGGTGCAAAATGTTGGAACCGATTCTACGGCAACCGATTTGGGACTGGCTGGTATCGACGTTGCTGCAAACACGGCAACCGGTTCGGATATCTTTTCGCTTTCGCGCAACACTTTGTTATCCGCTCTAAACAATGGGAACGGAATTGACTTCACTGCGGGCGCTGAAGCGTTATCGATTGCGCTGGCCGATGAGGGGGCTGCGGTTTCCATTGACTTGGCGGGATCCAAGAGTGTGGGTGACGTGTTGGATAGAATCAACGCCGCTGATCCCACTCGAGTCCAAGCCCAGGTCAGTGCATCGGGCGACAGTATAGAAATCATCGATTTAACCACCGGTGCCGGTACGCTTGAGGTATCCAGTGGGACAGGCACATCCGCAGCCGAAGATCTGGGAATCGCAGGTACTTCCGCAGGTAGCACATTGACGGGTACTCGCATCGCAGCCGGCTTAGATACGGTATTGTTGTCCCGTTTGAATGGGGGCCAAGGTCTGGGCGAACTTGGAAACTTGTCGATCACCGATCGTGCTGGAAATTCGGCGACGATCGATCTCTCCTCGGCCCAAACGTTAGACGAAGTATTGGCGTCGATCAACGCTGCTAGTGGCATTTCTGTCACCGCGTCTGTGAATAAAACGGGCAACGGTTTTACCATCACAGATAGTTCGGGTGGCTTCGGCGATCTTGTGATTGCGGACGACGCGGATGGATTGACCACGGCAACGAAATTACAAATCGAAGGATCCTTTAGTGCCAATATTGCAAACTCCGAACCGTTGAATTTGCAGTCGGTCAGCCGAAACACAAAACTTTCGGACTTTCGTGGCGGCGTTCCCAAGGGGTCGTTTCTGATTTCAGATACCAATGGAGCAACTTCAGCAATCAACCTGACGGTGCTTGGAGCTGAGACCATCGGTGATGTCTTGGATGCGATCAATAGTCTGGCGATCGGTGTTTCGGCCGAAATTAACGACGAAGGTAATGGAATTAAGTTGGTCGATACTGCAGGTGGTTCGGGTGCGATCACGGTTGCCGAAGCAGGTAATGGTTTGGCCGCAAAGGGATTGGGATTAGTGGGGACCAGCACCGAAGTCAACGGCGTCCAAACGCTGAGCGGTTCCCAAAGAACCACGATTGAAATTGCTGAAGACGATACCTTGGATTCTTTAATCGAGAAGATCAATGATTCTGATGCAGGCGTTCGGGCGGCAAAGTTCTTTGACGGTGTTGGCTATCGCTTGAATCTAATCAGCGAAACTCCGGGTGGTGCGGGTCAGATTTGGATTGATTCAACGCTTGAAAATTCATTCGAAGTGGTCGCCAAAGGACAGGATTCGCTGCTGCAGTACGGTCCACCCGGCAGCCAAGCTTCGCTACTATTGTCGTCCAACACCGATACCTTCTCGGAAATTATTCCCGACGTCGAATTTACGATCAATCAAGCTGGCCAAGAAGAAGTTCTAATCAAGGTCGAACGAAATGATACGGCTGTCTCCGAAGCGGTCAAGCTGTTTGTAGATCAATTCAATAAGATCACGGCTAAGGTCAACGAAATGACCAAATTTAGCAGCACAACCACAGCCACGGGAACCAACATCACCACCGGTCTATTGTTTGGTTCAAGTGAAGCACTACAAATTGAACAAGAACTTACGCGATTGGCGACGGGCACCATCAGCAAGGCGGGCGAGTTTACAAACCTTCGCCAAATCGGCATTACTTACAGTTTTGAATCCGAAACCTTAGAGTTCGACGAAACCAAATTTAAAGAAGCGTTTGCTGAAGATCCAACGGCTGTCGCTGCGTTTTTTGAGACCGAAGACAACGGTGTTTCGGATCGCTTTCAAGCGGTCGCCGACCGTTTGGCAGGGGTCGACAATTCGATTCTGCTAAATAGAAACAACGCCCTGCAACGTAAGATCGAAACCTTCAACGAACGCATCGACCTGAAGACCGAACGCCTGAGTACCTACGAAGCAAGACTGCGAAATCAATTCTTCAAAATGGAAGAAACGTTGTCACGCATTCAACAAAATCAGACCTCACTGGGTTCGATCCAGTACATCCCCCCAGTCGGTTCCCGGTAACAGCAAGTTAAACGATTAAGCCGCCACGAACCCTCTGCCTTACCGTCACCCCCGTAGAAAAAATCATTAGGGACAGCAATGTTTACTAACGCCCGAGAACGATACCTGGAAAACGAAGTCCTAGGCGCTTCACCGCAAAAAATGCGAAAATTAATGATCGACGGTGCCATTCGATTCTCGCATCAAACGATCCAGTGCTGGGCCGCGAATGATTTCGAAGGCGGATTGGAATCCACGAATCGTGCTCGCGATATCATCATGGAACTTTACGCAACCTTGCGACAAGGTCCTGAAATGATGCCGATTCGCCAGATCTATCATTTCCTTAACACTGAAGTGACTATCGCTTCGTTCGAACGGTCGCCCGAACGAATCAAGAAAATTATCAAGGTGTTGGAAGTAGAACAAGAGACATGGCGTCAGGTATGCGACAATCTAGCCAACCCGCAAGCAGAAGCCGGCCCAGGTAATTTTTCGGGCAGTCCCCAGCATTTTACGGCCATCCCCGAAGCGAATCCGATCCATATGGGCGGATCATTTAGCTTTGAAGCTTGATCTAGGAAGCTAAGTTTGCTGGCAAACCCACCGCCTGGCCTCGATTGGTTGGTTGCCGAAGCGTTTGCCCGTCGCTGGTCGACGATCAAAAGCCATTACACCAGAAGTAGTGGCTTTTTTTGTAGCTCGATCGCAATCTCGTAGGCCAAACCGTGCATTGCCATTTGGTCCTCATTCTTTGTGTTGGTCACCACCAGATCGACATTATGTTCTTCGATCAATCGGCGAATATCGGATAAGCGATTTCCGATCGTGATTAGCGGATGGATATTGCAAAGGAAACCTGCTTCCTTTACCGCCGTGATGCAGGTTTGTATATAATCTTCGGGGTCTTTTAACAGCTGGCGCAACAACAGTTCGCGGGCCATCTGAGTGTCAATTTCAGGAATCTTGCCGATCGTCGAAATGTACCGTTGAAAAGTTTGTTCGTCTTCGATGTGCGTCAGATATAAATCGCCATTTTCGACGGTCATCGTTGCCGACCAGGACACCAAGCGGTCGTCGCCATCCAGGTGGTCGGTCAACGCAAGGACTCGTTTCGGTCCCGCCGGTAAGCTTAGTTCAGAATCGCTTGTCAACCGTTGGGGCCGAGGCAAAAGCAAGATCGGAATCGAGGTCGCTTGAGTCAAGACGTCGACATAAGAACCTAACGAATGCGGGAATTCATCCAAAGGTGTGTGTAAATTTCGATGAGTGCAGATTAAGTCGGGGGTCATTCCCGAAAGTTTTTCCACCAACACACTGACCCGATCAAATTCCCCGCCTGCCATTGTCAAGTATTCAACTTGATGGCCTGGTCCCACAAACAGCGGTGTCAAAAATGTTTCCACTTGCTGGGTATACTTGGCGGCCACTTCTGCATTGGCATCGCAGATGACCAAGACCGAACGAATTGGATTGGCTTTGAAATGGAAAACGTTCCGAGTCGCCGCACGGAAAATACTCTCGAATCGATCGATGTTGGTCATCGTCTGCCTCTTTCAAAAGTGTGGCGTTGCTCGTTGATTTCAGCCCAATGGGTTGGTTTTCACCACCGCCCGTTAAAGATTGCCCGTTAAAGATTGCCAGCTGCGGTTGCATCGCGAAGTTGAGTCGATGCGGTGATCGCGGCACTACGTACCGCATCGGTCCAGTTGGCTGAAGCGTCAGACGGGTCAAATGCGAAAATGATGCCTCGCGAACTGTTGACAATGGCACCCAGTCCGCTGGGCAAAAAAGCAGCGGCGGTATCGCTTGCGGTACCTCCCTGCGCTCCAAAGCCAGGAATCAGAATCCACGCTTTAGGCATCGCCTTGCGAAGTTCGGCTAATTGTTTCGGGTAGGTCGCACCCACCACCGCACCAATTTCTGTCAGTCCGTCCGGACCGGTACGTGCATCATCTTGTAAGCATAGGCCGTGGACCAGTTTCGCGACGTGTTGATAAATTTTGCCATGTTCGCAGTTTTGGTCCTGCAAGTCGCCGCTACCCGGGTTGGATGTCTTGACCAGAAAGAACAGGCCGGCGTGGCGTTTGCGAGCGATATCGACCATCGGCTGCAAACTGTCGCTGCCCAAGTAAGGATTCACGGTTAGCGAGTCCATCCCCCAGGGACTGTCTTGGCCCAAATAAGCCGAAGCATAGGCGATGGCCGTCGATCCAATGTCCCCTCGTTTGCCGTCCCCAATGACCAGCAGTCCTTGCGAGACTGCATAATCGGTGGCCGACTTTAGTGCCGCCATGCCGTGTGGGCCCAATTCTTCAAAGAACGCGAACTGAGGCTTCACCGCTGGAACAATGTCAGCAACCGCATCGATAACGCCGCGGCAGAATTGTAAGTAAGCTTCGGCCTGTTGCTGGAGATCTCCACCGGCCAAAGGCGAAAGGTTTTTGGGCAGGCTTTCCAACCGAGGGTCAAGCCCGACGACCAGAGGACTTCGTTTAGCTTTGATGGCCTGCGCC
>JBDNHU010000363.1:0-7788 GCA_041688615.1 Mariniblastus sp.
CGCGAAACGCAAAACGAACACCATAGCCGGTTTGCAAACTCTTGCGAACTTCCGCTTTGCCATCACCGTCTTTGTCGCGCAGTAACCACAGGTCCGGGATGCAAGTGTAGAACGTGTCGCCGTTGTATCGTAAGACGCCTGCACCCGTTCCTGCCACGATGGAATTGAAACCTTCAGCGAACACGACTGACGAATCCGCCTTGCCATCGCCATCGGTGTCCTTCAAAACTTTGATGCGATCGTCCTGTTCCATGTACTTGCCGACATCGTCGCCTAGATGCTTCTTAATGTAAGCCAAGCGGTCTTCGACAGTCTGAGCGGCCAAGTCGTCAAGCAGCCATTCACTGTGGCTGCGATTGTCTTCAATTCCTTTAGACTGACGAAAAGATTCGCAGACCAAAACCGAACCATCGCTGTCCACGAACAAGGCGACACCGTTGGCGACGTCGGGTTCGGCTGCGAACACTTCCACCTTCCAGCCTTCGGGAACTTTGAAAGTGCTGATCGCTTCGGCCGCTTCACCACTGGCCTGGGCGATGCTAGGCGCTAACGGTTTGGGGACTTTATCCTGCGTAACGGTGTCGTCTTGGGCAACCAAAGATTCAACACAAACACACTGGGTCAGTACCATAACAACGGCCAGTATCGCCGCCGCCGACGTGATCGCAGCAATGGTGGGAAGAGGTTTCCGAGTTAGGCATCGGAAAGATCTTGCGAATAACATGGGCGGGTAACTCAATTGGATATGTGATGGAGGTTAATAGCTGTTTTACTGGAAACCTGCGGCTGCCTGTTGACTCGACCTCGTTCACTGGACTGCGTTGGCAAAGACGTTTGACTGGGTCAGTCTATCCAACGCAACAACCGTGGCGGGATGCCGATGGGTTTCCCAGGTTCAATCGTCCGCCTGACCTCCTCACCTAATCTTCAAGCCTAAATCTTCAAGCCTAAATCTTCAGGCTTTGATCTTCAGGCTTTGATCTTCAGGCTTAAATCTTCAGGCTTAAATCTTCAGGCTTTGATCGCAGCGTTATGCGGGAAGAACCAACAAGCGATAGGGCAGGGCTTCTAACCCACAATTCTACTTGAATTTTGACGTTTTACAGTCCCTTGTTGGCCAAACCGTCGCATTTGGCTAAACCAAAAGTGACTTCTTAGGGTCACATTAAGATTAACGATCCCTTTACTTGGACTTCTAGCAAGTTTGCCGTTCTTGGAGTGACATGATTTTCGCGAAAATCGACCAATCAAACGGTCTCGCAAAAGTCGCAACTTGCACAGAACCGGGCTGAACCGGGCGAAGGGCAGGGTGGTGGTCGGTTGCAAACTTGTTGCCACAAAGTCTGGCTGCTAACCGCGTTTGTCAACATTCTTCAAGCAAGCGTCTTTTGCCCAGGTCACTTTCCCAGCATCACTGGACGCTGTATTCGGACGCGGTATTTTTTCTGAATCGTTGTTTCGGATGCGTGACGCCGATATGCTTAAGGCTTGGCGGCGTGAATTTTGCTAGGTCAAACACGTGACGCTGTTGGCAAACTTACTTTCGAAAAGCGAACTGAAAATGAATCCTGAATCAAGTGTCTTATCCTACAGTTTGGAATTTGGACTGGTGGCCGTTGGATTCTTGGTGGGAGTCCTGGTGGCAACCGCCTTTTTTCGACCGGCGGTCGCGACCGTCTTGATTCGTATCAAGTCGGCAACCATGCTGTCGTTGGGCGTAGGCCTGCTGGCTTGGGGGATCATCTGCATGATCTCCGGCGAACCCTTTGCTCGCCCGTTTGCCTATCCCAACATCATTCGGTCGGCAATCGAATGTGTGGCCTGGGGTAGTGGAATGTTGACAGGTGGAATTGTGTACCTGATCATCGGCTACGCCGGCCTGTTCCCGCGTGAATAGCCCCGAAAATCTTCAGCCAACCGCGGTCGCATCGTTGGCGATGAATTTCGAATCGCATCGATAGGAAAAAGAAAAAAGCCACCGGCAAATTTGCTGGTGGCTTTTCTTTTGGATTGCATCAGACCTGATCGAAAACCATCACTGATCCCCGTTGACTAGACAACCAACCGTTGCCTAAACAACCAACAGCGAGTTGGTTGACCGATTAAGTTTACTGCTTGGTTGCTTGAATTGCGTAAAGCTTGGAACGATCCGAGATGTACATCACGCCCGACGCAATCGTTGGGGTTGTGTAGATCGAAGAACCGCTAGGGCTTTCGCGAGATTCAGGGGCGACGCTGGCGATCAATTCTTTGCTTTGGGCACGCAGCTTTTTGACTTCTTCGTCGTCCTCGGAAGCTCGCATCTGTTTCTTCAATTCAGCCACTTCAGCGTCAATCTTTTGACGCTTCAATGCGTATTCTTTGGACGCATCAAAGATCGTTAGCCGACCGTCTTCATCACCAATCATGACATTGCCGTCAACATAGAGCGGCGAACCCCAAATCGCAGCCATCAAATCATGTTGCCAGTAGCGTTTGCCCGTTTCGAAATCGATACAGTGAACGAATCCACTTAGATCCGAAGCGAACAGCATACCGCCATAAATTGCAACCGTTGACATTGTCCGACGATAGACAGGTTCGTCGTCTTCATCCACGCCGCCATAATGCCAGATCGCTCCGGCGTTTGGATTGGGTGAGCCTTCAACGCCGATTTCACCCAATTCGGTGCTAATGTCGCCCGTCTTGGTGGCATCGATTCGCCACAAATGACCCACACCTTCGCCGTGTTCTGGATCTTGACCGACGGCAATAATCACACTGTCTTGATAGAAAACAGGGGTGCCGATGATCGAATTTCGAGTGCCCGCACCGCCCAACTCCCAAGTGGTATTCTTGGGATTCAAGTCAAACTTCCAGATCAGTTCATGGGACTGGCTGTCGTAAGCGTACATCCAACCGTCACCACCCGGGAAGATAATCTGAGTCTTGCCGTCCACTTCACCCACGCAAGGCGAGCTCCATTGGCCGTGTAGAATTCGATCTTCAGGTGGGTTCGCTTCAAACACCACTTCACCGGTATTTTTGTTGATGCCCAGGAAGCAAGGCGCTCGCGGGGAAGGAACTTCCAAGTGAGCTTCATCCACGCCGTTACTGGTCACCAAATAAAGAATGTCACCGTGAATCACAGGCGAACTGGTCGCCAGGTTGTGCGGGAACACGCCAAGATCTTCGTACATGTCCAATGTCCAAATGATGTCTGCGTCTTCCTGTTCGGTGTCGACTTCACCCGTATCGCCAGTATTTTCGCCATCGGTGAATCCGTTGACATCCAGGCACATCACTTCGCATTTGTTGGTTACAACCCACATGCGATTGCCTTCAATCACAGGAGCCGAACAAATCCCTTGCAGCGGCCAATCGTTAACTCGACCCGACGGCATTTTGTCTCGAGTCAATTGCCATAGAAAACCGCCGTCTTTGGCATCGAAGCACAGCAAAATGCCCTTGTCTTGATCGGACGGATACTTGGCTCGATAACCGCCACCGTTGTTGGTGCCAACAAAAACTTTGCCGTCGGCGTAGATGGGATTACCGTAAGTCTGCGAACCCAACGGGGCCGTCCACAGGACTCGCTTTTCTTCTAGGTCGAAATCCAAAGTGATGCCTGTGGTCGAATTGACCATGTTCCGGTCTGGAGCACCGCCCCACATCGCCCACTCTTTATTGGGGCGTTCTAGGAACGTAGATTCCGCTTCGGTTTGCTTCACATCGTCAGCCGAAAGCGTTGCGCTGGCTGCACCCACGTTCATCCGACTCAAGGTTGCTTTGGACAGTTCTTCACCAGCTTTTGCGGCAGTCGCAGTTTCCGCCTTCTCGTCAGATTTTGTTTCGGACTTCTCTTCGGAAGTGGCTTCTTCGCCTTCGGCCTTTTCCTTGGGGTCGGCTTCGCCATCGGCACTGGCTTTTTCACGTGACGGACGTCCGCCACCACCACCAGCACCAGCACCCGAAGGCATCAAGCCCGGACGCCATTCACCCATTTTTTCGGGCATCGAGTAGCCCTTGTCGTCTTCGCACGCGACCGTGACTAGCAACGCCAGCGTTAAAGAACAACATATTCCAATTGTCGTCTTGGTCAGTTTTTCCATCGTAACTATTTACCTGTAATTGATTCGTTTATGCTTGTTGGGATCACATACGGTCGGCTTCGACGCCGCCGCAAATACCAAAGTTAATTTCTAGCAAATGGATCGAAATGCTATGGGACGAAATGCTATTGCCAAGGTGACCGTTTTCCAGGGCCACGATTCTTCAGTCGTAACCGCTGGCAGTCGCTTTTCGCGATAGTGGTTTCGCTCCTAAGATCACTCTCAATCGTCGCAAGTTCCCACTAGTTATTGGGTGTTACTTGGACGTTATCGAAATAGGAGTCGCTTAGCGAGTAAAGATACAGACCAGGACTTCCCGTCAAATTCGCATGAGGGTCTTCCGCGGTCAGAGTCCATTCGGTTGGTTCTTCTTCGTCACGATTCCAAATCTTACCCTTGACCAATGCCGTTTCGCCGGTCACTTCAACCACCATCTTCATGCGGTACCAAACATCTGGCTTGGCATCGAACTTGATGTTCTTTTCCATTCGCAAGTGAGGGGCCCAGCTTTGGATCGAAAGACGACTATTGTTACCCTTGACAATAAAGTTGTAGCGTTGATTGGTCAGGCCCACCGAAGACAGTTTTCGCTTAATCTCTGTCAACTTGGTATCAGCCTGGATGGTGTAGTTGGACATCGTTGAAGGTCCAATCAAAATTTGGTGGCTCGGTCGACCTTTGCCCGGAGCGGACATCATAGCGACACCGCCATCCACTTCCATGGGCTTCATCTTAATGTGAGCCCGTATCCAACTTGGAGGAACCGCGGCGCCTTTGAATGAATCGAAATTCCAAGACCAAGACTCCGCATTTGGATACGTTCGTACGCGGCCAACCGCTGTCAAATCGCCCACCATTGCACTCACGGTCCCGCCGTAATCCTTATCTCCAGCACCGGCCGTGAAGGTCATGCCCGCAACTTTTGCATCGCCCAAGCCTTCGATTGTCAAAGCGTCAACGGTTTCTTTCCTGACGAATCCGCCGTTGGCGTCAAAGCCCAAAACCTCGAACGCTTGGCTTTGTCCGGGCATCAGGTCCACTTCGAAAGGACGCATTTGCAGCAACGCAACGTCACCCAAAGGCTTCTCCGACGCCATCGCAGGCTTCTCGCCCGTGGTACCTTGCCACTCTTTTTCGCCGATGCAAATGGTACGATCTCGAGTCACAAAAACCACTCGACCATTGGAAATTGCCGGCGAGGCGTAAATTTCGTCCAAACCCGTGCCGTTGCTCGACAATACTTCCACTCGGCTTAACGACTCACAGCCTTCGCGACTTGGTTTTACGATATGAATGTTACCGTTGACTTCCATCACGTAAATCTTGCCGTCGGCCCAAACAGGCGAACCCTTGCCAACGGTACCAAGATTAAACGTCCAAAGCTCTTTTCCGGTTTGCGAATCGAACGCATGCAGGTTGCCTGTGTCGGCCACCACGTACAAAATACCGTCCTTAACCAACAAACCTGTGTAACCCGCTTTCAATCCGTCCACTCGCCAAACACTGTTGGTTTCGGTGATGTCACCCACACCCACGGCGTTAATGCACTGGATCCGACCGAACTGCTGGTTATCAATATTGTCTTCACCGTGGGAAATGTAAACATTATTCCCTTCGATGACTGGCGAAGCGTTCAAGCCGCGCAGAGACATCTTGAAGTTCCAAACCAATTGGCCCGTTCTGGCATTGATTGCGGTCACACTTCCGTCTGAATCACCGCCCACTAACAAACGCTGTCCATCGATCACTCGAATGATCGGAGATGAATAATTAGTGTCCTGCGGCGTGCCATCGGTGGGTGAAACCCATTGCAATGCACCGGTCTTCTTGTCGAAAGCGTAGTAACAATACTTGGGACCAGGACCCTTGGAACTACCCCAGTTAGCCGTCAGAAAACTGACGATGATGCGATCTTCGTCAATGATAGGAGATTGAGTTCGTCCACCATAACCCGAAATCTTGCCGTACTCTTCGAACAACGAATGTTCCCAGATTACCTTGCCATCAGGATCGTAGCAGCGAAAAATTCCCGACACCGAGTGCACATAGACGTAACCAGTTTCGGTATCGCCGCACATGCTGGCCCAGCCAACTCGAGGCGCAGGAATGTCCGTTTGGAAAACGTTGAAGCGATCTTTCCACAGCTGTTCACCCGTCTCCAAATCCCAGCAGACTACCTGTTCGCCGGCGTGTATCTTTTCAACAGGATCGTTGATATTGTCAGCCGTCCGACAGTTCAGGAAGACTCGGCCATTGAGGATAATCGGAGCCGCTCGGCCGCCAATGTCGCTGGTCCACAGAATGTTCTTCTTGGTTTCAAGGTCCCAAGTTTCCGGCAGATTGGTTTCACGCGAAATGCCATCCAATTCGGGTCCGCGCCAATAAGCCCAATCATCTGCAGCGGCACTACCGATCGTGACGGTCCCCAAGGTTAGCATCGCTAATCCAAGGGACAGGATCAACTTCATTTTCATTTCAAGATTTTCCAGGATGGGTTGAACAACTAATTGGGTTTCCGGTTCTTTTCAGACACTGACCAATTTATTCTATCGCCTAGCTTCGCCGCTTACAACTGAAAGCAAACCGACCTTTAGTGATTCCATTGCGGGCGATCTTGCAAAAAAAGTCGTTTCTTAGCTGGAAATCATCACTTTCTGGGGTCTTAGCCCTTCACATCCGGCGTCAGACTGACTCTGCCGCCAACAACCAGTCACGACAAGCAGTCAAGCAAGCTAAGGCCTGTATTCGAACCATCGGTTAAGCGTCGATCGCTTTCGATGGGTGATTGCGACTTTACACAATCAATAAGCTCGGAATCCCAAACATTATCCCACCGTCGTCGATCAAGTTGGCAAGCGCGAACCCCGCAAACCGCCCCTGCACCACGCCAAAATCGTACCTCACAGCGGAATCCCGAGTGCTCTGGTCGCTGCCAAGGTCGGTACGGGAATTGCTGCTGTCAGTGGTTCTAGCAGACCGCCGTACGAGTCGAAATGTTTGAAATACGGATCTGAAATCCGTTAAATTGTAGCGGCGTCAGGGGAGCGGCGCGGTTCGATTCGTGCTTGGGCCGCAAACGATAGAGGGCCGATGATGACCGGGAATTTATCAAGGTGCCTCGGGCTGCGACAGTCAAACTTTCGGATACTGATACTGTTACCCTTTGGATTGGGGCTGGTTAGGGTGGCGCCTCGATTCGTTTTTTCATCCCAATAGAAATCGTAAGCCATTAGCCGGAGGTTAAGGCACGACACCTCCGGTTACTATCTTGATAAAGCGTGTGATCCCTGAAATGGTCCAAGATGAAACAGTGGGGGGCGTGTCGCAGAACGCGAATGTTGTTTGCACGATACGCTTCAGTGGTCGAACACAGGTGAACACAGGCACAGAACACAGGTGCCACACAGAACACAGGTGCCGAACAGAACACAGGGAACACAGGGAACGAGAACACAGGTGCAACGAGAACACGGAACGAACACAGGTGCCACAGGCGAACACAGGTGCCAGGCAGAATTGTATCCTAGCGGGTTATCCTAGCGGGTGGACGGGGGGGTGTAAATGTTTAGAATGAGGATGACTTCTATTCTTGGAGATCGTTATGCCTCGTAAAAAACGTCACGTTGTCGCGCCCGATGGCGTTAGTGTTGTGCTGCATTGTTACACTCGGTGCGTACGCCGGGCATTCTTGTGCGGC
>JBDNHU010000364.1:0-5904 GCA_041688615.1 Mariniblastus sp.
AAACGCGGAACGTTTGTTTATCCAGTGGGTCAGGGAATCGCAGGGCCGTTGGTTGCAATGTCTACCTGTGCCACCGCCACTGCGATGGCTGCGATCCGAATGTCTGATCTGCCTGCAGCTGAGTTCAAACCATCGATCGCAATCCTAGGCGCGGGTGCTTTGGGTTTGTTTGTGGCCGTTGCCTTGATGGCGGACGGCTACCCCGTCGTGTTGGCCGACACGAATGGACAGCGTTGTGAATTGGCTTTGGAAATTGTGCAGCGGATGTCGAGTGAGCCACAGGTTTCGGGCAGTTGTCAAATTATGCAAGTTGGAAATTCTCTCAGCGATCAGTTGCGTCATCACTTTCGGGACGGAATTGACGTCACATTCGAATTGTCTGGTCAGCGGCAGTGCGTAATCGATGCGATCGAAAATTCTTCAATCGGAGGCAGCGTGATGTTGGTTGGGACTGTCCGTCCGGTAGACGACATTCCTTTTTCGGCAGACTTTGTGACCCGTGGCCTGCGAAAAGTGATTGGGGTGCACAATTATGTCAACGCTGATCTGAAGGCGGCAGTGCAGTGGTTGCAGCGAACGCATCATTGGCTACAGCCCATCGTGGGCACGATTCCGTGCTATGAGCTAAATGACATTCAAGCGGCATTTGAATACGCCGAACGGGTTCGTCCGATTCGAGTGACGATCGTGCCCAATCCTTGAAAGTTTTAAGGCCTCCGATTGCAAGCGGCCAATCGCTGTTGACAATGCAGGTTGAATGATTGTGGTGAAGGTGTGTTAGTAGAGAAGGCTTGGCAGCAAGAGTGAACCGGCAGCCAATTAACAGTCTGAAGCGAGTTTAAATTTTTTTGTTGAATGAGTATGATGCATTTTGATATCGGAATTGTGGGTGGCGGAATTGTCGGCATGGGTGCGGCTTGGGCTGCGGCCAAGCGGGGCCTGAACGTAGCAGTGTTTGAAAAGGATGTGCAACCCACCGGTGCGTCCATTCGTAATTTTGGAATGGTGTGGCCGATTGGCCAGCCGGGCGGACCCTTGCGCGAGATGGCAATGGCCAGCCGAAGTTTGTGGATGGATTTGGCCAAGGTAGCCGGTTTTTGGTTGGAACCTTGCGGCGCGCTACACTTAGCGCATCATGACGATGAAATGTCGGTCCTGAAAGAATGGTTCGATCGTGATCAGTCTCAGAATAAAGCTGCTGGTATTGCAGCGGCAATCCTTGATCGAAGCCAAACCTTACAGCAAACTGCCAGTGCGAACGAAGCTGGATTGAAGGGATCGTTGTGGAGTGATAGTGAATGTCGAGTTGATCCCATGCAGGCGGTTAGTGGTACCTTTGCCTATCTGCAAAGCTTGCCCAACGTGCATGTTTTTCGACAGACGCAGATTGTTCAAGCCGATGGAACTGGGGTGCGATCGGCGGACGGTCGACATTGGACAGCCGATCGAGTTTTGATATGTGGTGGAGCAGAGTTTCGCAACTTAAGACCTGAGATTTATGCGTCACTGCCCATGCGTCGTTGCAAGTTGCACATGCTTGGTACCGAGTCGCCACGTGATGGTTTTCAACTTGGGCCGCACTTGGCTAGTGGCCTGACGCTGCGGCATTACTAATCGTTTGCGGGGCTGCCTTCGCTGGAAGACGTCAAACAGCGATTCGCTGATGCGTATCCTGAGTTAGACCGATACGGAATTCACGTCATGATGTCGCAAGCCCAAAGTGGTGAACTGGTGCTTGGCGATTCGCATCAATACGACGATGACATTCCACCCATGAACGATGAAGTGATAGATCAGTTGATCTTGCAGCACTGTCAGAAAGTGTTTTCGTTTCCGGTGAATAAAGTGACCAAGCGATGGACGGGGGTTTATGCCAAGCACAGCAAAGCTTGGGTGGCGTCGCGTTTGGAGGATGGAATTTTTGTGCTTAACGGGTTCGGCGGGGCTGGGATGACGCTGTCGTTAGGTGTCGCAGATCGATTTGTCGAAGCCATACTAAAAATAGAAAAGGAGCATTCAACTTGTCTGGAGATCGCTTTAAGCTAGAGAACATTCGTGCTGTGGTTTTGGATTGGGCAGGCACAACGATTGATTACGGCTGTTGCGCGCCGCCTCGAGTCTTTCGGGAAGTCTTTCAGTCACGCGGTGTCGAGGTGTCCGAGCGCCAGGCTCGCGGGCCAATGGGAATGGCGAAGTGGGAACACATTCAAGCGATTGCTAACAATCCTGAAGTGCGAGAGTTGTGGATTCGCAAGTATGGCCTGCCAGCGACCAAGACGGATATCGACTTTTTGTTCAAAGAGTTTGTGCCTTTGCAAAAAGAGATACTTTCCAGCTATAGCCAATTGATTCCTGGAACGGTCGACGTTATCGACACTTTGCGATCGGCAGGCGTCGCCATTGGCAGCACGACGGGGTATACGCACGAACATATGGAAGTCGTTTTGCCCTTGGCTGCCAAGCAAGGCTACAAGCCGGATACCACCATCTGCAGTGATGATGTTTCTTATGGGCGGCCCAGGCCGTGGATGCACTACGAGGCGTTGAAGCGTTTGAATGTTGATCCGGTTTGGCAAACCGTGAAGGTGGACGATACACCAGTGGGTATCCAGGCGGGGCAGAATGCCGGCGCTTGGACAGTTGCTGTATGTCTTAGCGGTAATGAAATCGGCTTAAGTTACGACGCGGTTCGTTGCCTGGGAAATGAAGATCGCGCCCATCGGATTGCGGAAGTTAAACTAAAGTTCAAACAGCTGGGAACCGACTTCATTATCGATACGGTCGCCGACCTGCCCCCCGTGATGGTGGCAATTGATCAGAAGATCGCCAATGGTGAACTGCCATCGTTCTTTTCGCGGTCCAAACTTGGCGTTAGCTGAACGGTGTTTACCCAGCGGTCATCGGGGTAGGTTAGTTAAGCGATCAATTTTTTTGATTTGGGTGGCCTTATCCAACAGTCGATTTTGCTAAGTCAATCCACTTCCTGCGCAATCTGAACTTATATTCAACACTTGGGCCGGTTGGTTTGCTATGGTAGCGAAGTGGCAAGTGCTGAAACCGGCTGATGGGGGCTAACAAGACTTGCTGGGGCTGGCCGGGGTTGAATTAACAGATTGTTTTAGTAATTAGCTAAGGTAAATATTGTGCGGAACGTGTTAGACGTGGGTCAGTGTAGCCCCGATCATTTTTCTATTTCGCAATTATTGACAAAGAACTTTGACGTCCAAATTCACCAGGCGCATTCGTTTGAGCAATCCATTATTCAAGCCAATGCGATCGCCTTCGATTTGATCTTGATTAATCGAGTTTTGGATGCCGATGGCAGTTCGGGCTACGATATCTTAAAGGCATTCAAAGCGGACCCGGCTACTGCACAACAGCCGGTTATGTTGATTTCGAATTTTGAAGACGCTCAGCAAATGGCGATTACTCAGGGAGCGGTTCCTGGCTTTGGCAAGTCAAAACTGCACCATTCTGAAACCATTGAATTATTGTCGCCTTATCTGGCAGAGCAGGCCAACGGCCCCAACTGATTAACGCATCAGGGACGCTTAATAGTAGGCAAAGCGAGTGTTGCCTTGTTATCGTCAGCCAAATTTATCGGCCACTAATGAGAGTGCGTCTGCCGATTGGTCTTGAGTCGGACTTGTGACCCAAAGCTTATCGTACCAGGCGTTTAGCGACACGGTCTGGGTTCTATTGGTTCTATTGGTTCTATTGGTTCTATTGGTTCTATTGCCGGGTTAAGATTGAGGCGTATTTGCTGGTCACTCAAGGCAGGTGCGATGCAGCGAAATTCAGACAGGTGACTGGTGACGCCGGAAAAGCTTAGAGGTGTCGTGGCTTAGCCACTTGCGGGGTTGAGGGGTTGGGGGCGACTATGGCGGTTGGTGGGTTCGGTCTGTTTTTTGGATGGCCGCCGCGAATTGAGGTTTCGAATCCCTGCACTCATTCTTGAAATGGCCTGAAATTCCGATGTCAGATAAGTTGATTCGAAGCCCGATCTATCAACAGTTGCATGATCAACTGCGGCAAATCTTGAGTGCCGATTACGAGGTCGGCCAGCAGTTTTTGACCGAGCGCGAGGTGAGTGAACGGTTTGGCGTCAGTCGTACCACGGCAAACAAGACGATTTCAAGTTTGGTTTCTGAGGGGCTGTTAGAATTTCGCAAAGGCATTGGTACCTTCGTGCGCCCTAGCGCAATTGGCTACGACTTGCAAACGCTAATCAGTTTTTCGCAGCTCGCCAAATCGGTCGGTAAAGCACCAACCACGAAAGTGCTAAAGTTTGAAGAGGTATTGATTTCCAGTGCGCCGGAAGAATTTGTCAAGCAATTGACCACGGGTCGCGATTCGACTCTTTGGTACATGCAGCGGTTACGTTTTGCTGATGAAGTGCCGGTCATTTTGGAATCGCGATACGTAGTTAAGTCGACTTGCCCTACCCTGTCATTGGAAGAATTGACGGGATCGCTTTACGATGCGTGGACGAATCAGCACCATTTAGAAATAGGCGGTGCAGATATTTGTATTCGTGCCGTATTGCCGAACTCGCAGGAGGCGGCACGATTGGGCGTGGTGCCAGGTTCACCGGTGTTTGAAATAGGTTCAACCGGATTCTTAAGTAGTGGTCAGCCCATGTGGTGGGAACGGACTCTTTATCGTGGTGACTGTTACGAATTTCACAGCCATCTCGCATCGATTCCGCAGTCGACACCAGCGCGAGGTGCCTTGCGCCAGGGTTGAGGCTTGGATGATTAGTTGGAGGTCAAGATCCTGTTAGGTTCGGTTGATTATTGGATTTATGTTTGATTGGTTTTTTGCGATGAGACAACTAAAGGCAGCCGTCATTGGCACAGGATTTATTGGACCTGTCCACGTCGAAGCATTGCGGCGATTGGCGATACCCGTTCAGGGAATTTTAGGTTCGACGGTGGAAAAATCCGTGGCAGCAGCGGCTAAGCTGCAGTTGCCCAAGGCCTACGCAACGCTAGAAGAATTGTTGGCGGATGATCAGGTCGATGTGGTCCATGTGACATCGCCCAACCAATTTCATTTTGACCAGACGGTCGCAATCTTGAATGCAGGCAAGCATGTTCTTTGCGAAAAGCCGTTGGCTATGACTTCCCAGCAATCTGCCCAGTTGGTTCGCTTGGCTGACCAAACTGGTTTGGCTGCGGCAGTCAATTACAACATTCGCTACTATCCATTGTGCCAGGAAGCGGCGGCACAGATGCGTGCTGGAAAGCTGGGACGCTTGTATCATGTGGGTGGCAGTTATGTGCAGGATTGGCTATTTCATGAGACGGATTTCAATTGGCGAGTGTCTTCGTCCGCAGGTGGCGCCTTGCGAGCGGTGGCGGATATTGGCACCCATTGGTTGGATTTGATTCAGTTTGTAACCAATGAAAAAGTGGTTTCTGTCTGTAGTGATTTGCAAACGGTTTTTCCGCAACGAAGTCGTCCACTTGGTGGTGCCCAGACATTTTCAGGCGGCGTAGCGCAGGATCGATCGATCGAAACCATTGACGTGGATACCGAGGATTGTGGTTCCGTTTTGTTGCGTTTTGCCAGCGGCGCAAAAGGTGTTTTGTGGGTGTCGCAGGTGACAGCGGGACGAAAAAATTGTTTACAATTCGAACTGTCGGCATCCAAGCAAGCGGTGGCTTGGTGTAGCCAAGATCCCAACCAATTGTGGATAGGGCATCGAGACCAGCCCAACCAATTGTTGATTCGCGACCCCGCGATGTTAAGTTCAGCGGCACAAAAGTATTCGGACTATCCGGGAGGGCATAATGAAGGTTTCCCTGATTCGTTCAAGCAACTGTGCCGAGACTTCTACGAAACAATCGCGTCCGGGAACGCTTCGAATTGCAGTTTAAGTGCCATGCATGAAGCTGCCAG
>JBDNHU010000365.1:0-13440 GCA_041688615.1 Mariniblastus sp.
ATCCTGGCACAGATGTCGATGTTCGATCAGCGCTTGCATTTCTTCGTTACTTAGGCGATTTCCCGCCTTTATTGCGGCTTTACACGCGATCGTGCTCAATAAATGTTCCAATAAATCTTGAGGATCCGGGCGTTGTTTCCCCTGGCTTAGCTGGTCAACAATAATGTGGATTAGCTCCGGAATATTATGGGTCGCCAATATCGACGGGTAACAGGTTATAAGGATTGTACTGCCCCCAAAGGCCTCCACACCCAATCCAATCTTGATAAGTTCGTCTTTCACGTCCAGCAATGCAGCCGCCTCGGCGGGCGTCAAATCGACTGGCTGAGGCACCAAGAGTTTCTGAAATTCAAGATTTCCTGCCAAGACTTTTTCTTTAACTTGTTCGTACAAAATCCGTTCGTGAAGCGCGTGTTGATCAATCACAACCATGCCCTCTTCGGATTCGGTTACCAAGTATCGATTTTGAATTTGCAACACGATCGCTCGGTTTGCCGCGCGAATATGCGACGTGGGAATCTTTGCATGGCTGGGATGCACGCTGTCCAAATGCACACTGTCCAATTCGCTGCCAGTCGCCGCCGGTCCAACAGACGGAACTTCCTCCGCCCCAACTTCCGACGAAAACGTAAATCCGCTGGCATCATCGCCACTTAATTGTCGTGCGGTCGACGTTGGCCCCGCGAGCGGTGGAAATTTTTGGAACTCACGAACATTCGGCAAATTGCCAAACGCTCCCAATCGATGCGAATCGACCCGATTCACCGTTGCCGGCGATGAAGGTCGTGGTTGAACCGAGGAATGGGAAGTCGCACGGCCACGCTGATCGGACGATCCCCCGCGCAACATCGAGGATTCATCGCCGTCCGAATTACCTGACAAATCTTGAGTTGACAAATCTTGAGCTGGTAAGTTTTGAGTCCAATTATTAGATACGGCAACGTTTGAAATGACAATCGTCTTTTGAGTCACCCCTTGATGAGGCCCTCTGGCCCATGCCCCCACAGCTTCACGCTTTTGGTTCAAAATATTAGAGGCACACGCTGCTTGCTCTTGATCCACAGGTTCGCTAAAACTTGCGGCCATTGCCGACAACTGCTGGCCGGATTTTGAATCATGCAAACCTGCTCTCGCGTTTTCAAGTGCCTGCCCCTCTAGCCCCTTGGCCCCACCTGCAGCCCGCACTTTCTCCGTAAGGTCTGCCGACAGGAATCGACTTCGCAACGTGCCAAGCAACTGGCTGTACAATCGACCGCTCTCTAGGAAGCGGACTTCCAGTTTCGCTGGATGAACGTTGACGTCTACTTGATCGGCTGGCATTTTCAATTGCAAAAAAACGATCGGAAATCGGCCCGTCATTAACAAACCGCGATAAGCTTCGGTCAACGAATGTTGTAACGCACGGTCTCGAATAAATCGGTCATTGAGAAACAAGTATTGCATTCGATTGTGCGAGCGGCTAACCGTGGGACTGACAGCGTATCCAGTCATCAAAATTTCGTCGTGCTGGCTGCTTACCGGAATCAAGTTTTGTTGAATTTCATCGCCAAAAAAGTGCCCAATCCGCTGAGCCCAGTTTTCCGAGGCGGGCAATTCATGAATCACTCGATTGTTGTGCGCCAGAGTAAAGTGAACCATTGGGTTGGCCAACGCAATTCGCGTAAAGGCTTCGGTAATGTGCCCCGTTTCGGTTTGCGGCGTCTTCAGAAATTTCCGGCGTACCGGCGTGTTGAAGAATAGATTTCGAACCTCCATAATCGTACCGATTGGGCAACCACAAGGTTCGATCGGTTGACGCTGTCCACCATTGACCATCAATTCGTAACCGCTGGAAGATTCGATCACTCGGCTACGAATAATAAATTGACTAACCTCAGCGATTGATGCCAGCGCTTCGCCACGAAAACCCATCGTGCTGACCGAAAACAACTCTTCGGCAGAAAAGATCTTGCTAGTGGCGTGACTGGTGACCGCCAACTCCAATTGCTTATCTTCAATACCACAACCATTGTCCGCAACGCGAATCAGTTCGGTACCACCTTTTTCAATGGTCACATCAATTCGCGACGCGCCTGCATCAACACTGTTCTCGACCAATTCTTTGACCACACTGGCCGGACGTTCAATGACTTCGCCAGCAGCGATCTTATTGATCACACTGGTTGGCAATTGGCGAATCTGAGGCACTTTGGTCATCCTTTGAACTTAAGTGTTTGGTAACAAAGTCACAGTCAGTAAATGAGCAGGCAGCCCGCTTTGGGCAACATGAGTACTGGCGAATCTTCTAAGAGAGTCTTGGCCATTCAAGTTCCGACGAAACATGGCACGCCACCGTGGGAACACCGTGGGAACACCGTGGGAACACCGTGGGAACACAGTTGCACACCGTTGAACGCTGATTCGCGACGGCCCCACTCGGCACCGGTTCAGGTGCCTGGCACATTGCATCTCTGGCACATTGCATCTCTGGCACATTGCATCTCTGGCACATTGAACACCCCCAACTTGCTGCATCGGTCCATCCCTTAAGCTGGGTACTTGCCGCCAGTTGAGCGTGCGGTCAACTTAAGTCGTATTCCTTCAACTTCCGATACAAATTCCGTTCGCTTATCCCAAGCATCGTTGCAGTTTCCTCGCGATTGCCACCGCTAATTTTCAACGCCTCGCCGATCGCCCACTCTTCCACTTCTTTTAGCGGACGGCCAATCAAGAAGGTTGGACTGCCGCCTGTGGATTCAGGAATCTCCGCAATCGGATTGGTCTCCTCTGGGTCGTAAAGATCGGGCGGCAAGTCATCCATATCCAAAAAGTTATCGTTGTCCATTACCACCATGCTCTCGATCACGTTCTTCAATTGGCGAACGTTGCCCACCCAATGAAAATGGTACAGCCAACGGCTAAGTTCTGGACTAAAGCCGGTAATGGTTTTTTCGTAACGCTTGTTGGCTTGTCGGCGAAAATTATCTGACAACGGAATCACATCTTCGCGACGCTTATCCAGAGGGTCTAAGTGTACGCACACCACTTTCAATCGATAGTACAAATCGCTTCGAAAGCGGCCTTGTTCAATCTCTTTTTCCAAGTCCTTATTGGTCGCCGCCAAAACGCGAACATTCACATCAATCGCTTTGTTATCGCCAACCCGAGTGATCTTGCGTTCTTCTAAGACTCGCAGCAACTTGATCTGAGTCGGCATGGGCATGTCGCCAACTTCATCCAAGAATAAGGTACCACCGTTGGCAAATTCGAACTTACCCACTCGGTCGCCAATCGCATCAGTGAAAGCGCCTTTTACATGCCCAAACAGTTCACTTTCGACCAGGTGTTCGGCAACCGCAGCGGTGTTGATTGCCACGAACGGCTTTTTCCGCCGTGGGCTGTTTTGATGAATCGCTTGCGCAATCACATCTTTGCCCGTTCCCGTTTCGCCTGTAATCAAAACACCAACATCGGTAGGTGCAATCCGCTTTAAACGATCCACCAATTGCTGCATCGATTTACTGGCGTAAATCAAGTTCTCAAAACCAAACCGTTCATCTAACCGTCCCTGAAGTTGTCGGTTTTGCTGCCGCAACAGCAAGCTTTCGGCGGCTCGTCGAGCGATCGCTTGCAGGCGTTTGGGCGTGATCGGTTTCTCTAGAAAATTGTACGCCCCGTGCTGCATCGCTTCGACTGCTCGTGGTACCGACGCGTGTCCCGTCACCAAAATGACTTCCGCATCGGGAAGTTTCTTCCGAGCCAATTCCAGAATTTTCATGCCGTCGATTTCGCTCATCACTAAGTCAGTAACAACGATATCAAACAACTCTTTCTCGATTAACTTCGCCCCCTCGGGCCCCGAGGTCGCAGAAACGCAGGTCAAGCCGATTCGTTCCAGACTCTCGGTCATGGCATAGACATGCGCAGAATCGTTGTCCACCAATAGGACTCGGAGTGCCGAAAGATTAGGGCCGTCGACAGGAGTCGGATTTTCAGGTTTCGTTTCGTTTGTCATAACTCAATATCATAGCGTCGGATGACTTTTTTTTAAGCACCTAACGCTCGTCTTCCCACGGAAACCTCCGCCAAACAGCGTCCAGCATCTTTTAAACCGGCGTGTTCAATCCAGACGACGACTTTTAACGGCCCCGCGTATCGCTTCTAATTTCCGAAGCAGGCAATCCAGACCACCGCATTGTATCGCGATTGCCGTTGACGAGTGCATCAGGCCCAAATGGCCGCTAAATCCGAAGGAATCACCGCTCTTGTCGCCTAATTCTGATCCATCATCATCGCCCCGGGACGTCAATTCCAAGCAAACCGCGGCCTCGGCTACGCTTGCTAAACAATCGCAAAAGACATTTTCAGGGCCGAATCGCAAACTTCGACTCCGGGACGCCATCTCCATTATTGTTGGAACCATTATCGGCGCCGCAATTTTCCGCTTGCCCCCACTGGTAGCGATGCAAGTGGATTCGCTGGCAATGCTGGCCGTTGCGTGGATTGCGGGTGGACTGATCGCCCTTTCTGGGTCACTCTGCTTTGCGGAACTTACCACCGCTTACAACGAAGATGGCGGTGACTATGTTTACCTGCGGCAAGCTTTTGGGCGATACACTTCTTTCATGTTCGCTTGGACAGCAGGCTGGATTGTTCGCCCAGCCAATGTTGCAGCGATGGCAATTACGTTTGCAATGTTTGCCCAGGATGCATTGCCTGGGGTCCGAGAGATCGGGCAATTCGCAACGGCTTCGATTGCCGTGCTCCTGTTGGCGGGCTTGAATCTGATGGGAATCTCGGCTGGCAAGCGAACGCAAAACATTCTTACTCTCAGCAAAGTGGGCGGCCTGCTATTGCTTTGCATCATCGGATTATTACCCACACCCGACGCAGGTCCTGCCGCCGTGCAAATCAACGTGTCCCCAGCTTCAAGCGATGCTCAAACCGCTATCCCAAATTCGCTGACAGGCACCCCAAAGGCCCCAGTGACGGAGGCCCCAGTGACGGAGAAGGCAGCGGCGGAGGCACCCTCAAGTCCACCAACCCCTGAAGTTGAAGATGAATTAGCGGCATTTGGCCAAGCAGGGCAGGGCACTAAAGATTGGACTGTGGCGGTTTCCGGCCTAATGATGGCATTGGTGTTTGTGCTGTACACGTTTGGTGGCTGGAACGATATTTCGTTCGTTGCCGCGGAAATCCAAGAACCGCAAAAAAACCTGCCTCGGGCATTACTAGGTGGCTTGGCCATTGTGACAACAATCTACCTGCTGGTGAACTATGTCATGATCGCCAACTTGGGACTTGACGGTTTAGCCGGTTCCCAGAATGCGCCGGCGGATGTGGTTACCAGCCGATTGCAAGCTTGGGGGTGGGGCAATTGGGTCAAGGGACTTCTCGGCCTGATGGTTAGTTTGTCCTGCCTTGGAGCGGTCAATGCCATGCTGATCACAAGCCCAAGGATTTACTACGCCGCCGGACAGGAGCACAACGTGTTTGCCTGGCTAGGTGGATGGGACAAGGCGACACAGGTACCCGCCCGAGCGTTGTTAGCGCAGACCGTTGCCACGATCCTGTTACTGGCGGTGTGTGCTGGACTCTCACGCGCAGCGCTGGACGACTTTTCGCTGAATACCTCGATCTTTAAAGAGGACAACCCGTTTGAAGAATTGGTATCCGTCAGCTCGCCTTTCTTTTGGCTGTTCCTAGCTCTGGTGGGACTCAGCCTGATCGTGCTGCGCCAAACCGACCCCAATCGCGCCAGACCCGTGATGACCATCGGCTACCCAATCACGCCCTTGATTTTCACAATTTCATCGCTGTTCATGCTCTATAAGAGCGTGCAATACGTGATCAGTCAGCAGTATGCGATCTCGGGATTTCTGGTGCTGTCCGTCTTTACACTCGGTCTAATTTTGGGGCTATTTTCCAAACGTCCAACCCCGAAACTCGACGCCCCAGAGCCAGCCGGAAACTAGCAAACCGAGCCCAAAGAAATCGAACGGCCCTACTTAGACGACGTTATTGCCATAGGTGATTTTCAAAGGCTATTCCTCGTCAGAGCGTTCGTCACTGCTTGAACCAAGATCATACTCTTTAACAAGAAGCAACTCACGCTCATCAAGCTTTCCCTTGTTGGGTAAGAGGGAAGGTTCGCTGACCACTCGTAACTTGAACTTCGCACCGTGTTTGCTCAAAGCCCGGTTCCACTTCTGAAACACAGGGTCTACCTTGCCTGAAAAAGCAACAGTCGTGTTTTCAGGTAACACACTCAGGACTTTCAACCGTTTCAAATTCGCCAACTCCTTCGCCAGTTTATCGGTTAACCCGGCTTCACCCAATCCAAGTTCTTCCAGCTCAGGCAGTGCCAACACCTTCTGCATACAAAAATCGGGTAACGGTGAATCGATCAACAACACCCTCAGCTGAGGCGAAGCAAGAATTTTTTCAAACATCGCTATCTTTTCCCTATCAGTTTCCATAAATTCGCGAGCCCCCCTCAGAGACAGTTCGCGAAGTATTGGAAAACAGGCTTCATTATCAACTAAATCCGAAAAACCCCGTCGGTCGATTAAACCCAAATCTTTGACATTGATTTCAAGGCTTTCCAGAAGCCTGAATCGCAATAGTTCTACCGCAAGTTTGGAGCTTAAGTTGACTTTTAGCCTGGTCACCTGTCCGTCATCGTTGGACGTAAAAGCTGCGGTATCTTTTCCCTTGGGAACGCGACCGCCTGTCTGCTCAAAGTAGTCAGCTACAAGTTGAAGCGACCCGTCCTTCACATCAAGTCGCTTCCACCCCAACGCTTTAATTTGCTGATCAAATGCGTCGAAATCACCCGCCAAATCGATCTGACTTTGCCCTCGAAGCAGTATGCAGACCAGTTGATCTTCATTCATCCCCGCCAAACTCGGGTCTGACAATTGAATGTTAAAAAAACAGAAGACTTTAATAAACTAGCCAAAGATTCATCGTCAAAACTACAATTATCAAGCGAAAAACAAGATCCATTGACGGGGAAATCACGGCAAGATTCAAAAGTACATTGTTGAAAATTTAAATACGACACACTACCAATTACCTTTAACCAATTGTCATCAATCTGGGTATTGACGATCGAAAGCTGCCATGTTGGCCATATTGGAAACTTGCCCAACAATGCCAACAACGCTTCGGAGTCGATGTTGCTGCCGTCAATCGGTGGACTTTCCAGCGCCCCTTGAGCGACCAAAATTTCGATTTCGCCAATCGTTTTTAACGGCACGACACTATTGACTTGGTGCGGATACCCACTGCTTGTTAGCCATTGCTCCAATTCAATAAACCTTGAATCTTGGCAATAGGGTGTATTGCGAATGAGCACGTTCCGTTCCATCGCTTCGCAGTTGGCATACCGGGCACTCACTGCGAACCCCCGAAAGCCTTGGGTCAAACGTCCACAAGCTCCCCTTGTTGATCGCTCGAATTTTCGCAAACAAAATTGGCAAATCAGACCCGCGAAAATTTTGAAGAAACCCGACCGGCACGGAATAATAATGGGGCGAAATTGACGCCAATAGAAACATAAAGATGTAGACACCCGCCAGGACCAGTGGTCGCGACTTCTTTGGTCTCTTCTTACTTTTAGCCTCAATCCAGTTGAACGCTTCGGCAGACGGCAAAGACTTGCCACTTCTTAGGTGAAATGGCAAGCCTTCGAACATCAACAACAACGTTGCAAATAGAAATAAACAGCAAGCTACGCCAACAATTAACCGGCTAATCACGGTGCTTGACGATACCCCAACGACAGTCCCGAGCACTTCACCATTAAGGAACGCCGGCACTCCTGCGATCAATATCGACAGCAGCAAGACGCCATAACTAAGAATTCGATTTGGCATGAAACCCGATAGCCCAACCGGGATGTAAAACAAAAGACTTAAGATCCCAACATATAAAATAAGCAGCGAACTGGACTCCATTTGCATCAACAAGTCAGGTTCGACTCGAACCAACCCATACCCAAAGAACAAAACTAAAATTCGCCAAACCCAGTCGATTTTCTTCAACCGTTTCGCGTTTTCTACTTTTGCCCTAGCTGCCATTGCAGCAGGGCCAAGGTTTCTGGAACGGCGAAATAAAGCTACATTTGCGAGTATCGGATTGATGAAACCAAAGATCGCCATCACAAGTAATGGGCTCATCGCACCCACCAGCAGCATCTGCCACATCTGCGACATACCAATTTCCCAGCTTCGCTGTACTTGGAACAGGGAACTGGACGACTGAGCCAACGCAACCCAAGACCGATCCGTTAGCCAACCCGACGACGCCAGGAATAACCCGACGACTGACAACACGGCTAAGGAAAAACGAATCATACGTGAACCTAGCCGGTCGGCTGATATTGGAAACGCAGCCGCCAGGACACAGAAATAAGTGCCAACAAATCCCAAGCCTCCCCAAATCACGGCGTGATAGACCAGATCAGTATTGCCGCGAACATTGCCTCTAAATGAGAATTGCCTAAAGTCATAGACACCCAGATACTCAACAAAAGCTCCAAACGGTAGGACGACCAACCAGACCAGAAGCGTCAATGGCCATAACCATCGATCAAAGCCAAGACAAATCACCTCGGATTCTTCAACCGTGGAACCTTTTGGTTCTTCGAAATCGTTAACCTGTTGAATGCTCATTGAGTGGCTCTTGTTAAAAAAACGTACATTTGGCGGCTTTCACAGCGTGGATTTCCGGCTGAAATTTGACAGTAATCGTAATCGATTGGGTAAAGTTTTGCTGGCTCCCTATTGGGCAAACAGCCGCTTGAAGGCCGCTACAGTAGCGTTAATTCGAGGCTTGGTTGAAAAATCGCAGCATTAATCGCTGAGTTTCGGCCCACTTCACCCCTTCTTTCCCTTGACAAAACGCCCTGAATCCACGAGTATCTCTTACTCAAATCCGCTGGCGATGCCGATGCTTTATGGCTAGTTACGACCTAAGTGACTACTTGGCAATAGTTTAGCAGATTGCAAACAACCGTTTTTTAGGTTGGTATTGTATTTCCAAAGAGCCGATCTTAAAGAGTCGAACGATGAAGATTCATGCTGGTGACAACGTCAAAGTGATCTGTGGCAATGATAGTGGATCCACTGGCAAGGTCCTGAAAGTCAATCACGAAAACGGCCGGGTTACCGTTGAAGGCTTGAACATGGTTTACAAGCACGTCAAAAAGAGCCAGCGTAACCCCCAGGGTGGCCGACTGCGTGTGGAAATGCCGTTGGATGCGTCGAACGTAATGGTTCTTTGCCCAAAGACCAACAAGCCAAGTCGCGTTGGTTTCCGGTACTTGGACGACGGTTCAAAAGAACGTTTTGCGAAAGTAAGCGGATTATCCTTAGGACCAATTTCGCCACCGCGTAAGGCTTACGCAAAAGCTTAGCCAGAAAAGACCACCCCAAACGGGTGGTCTGCAATGGGTCATGCTGCAAAAGGTTATGCTGCAAGAGAAATTGGACACGGGCAAGTCTGGGACTAGAGAGGATCGGGGCACAGTGAGCCTGACCTTGATTCCTGCTTTGGGAAACGACTCCGACCCCGCTTGAATGTGACCCGAGCCAAAGAAAACAGTTACCAGCCTTGGAATTCCAAGGCTTTTTCTGTTTCTTGGCGTCTGAAACGGCGTTACCTGTGGCACGACGTCACCGAACCAGCTTTTGTAAGGCCAATGCGTTCTCCCCACTAGACCGCTTGCTGTGATTGGCACCAATTCCCCCAATCGAAACTAAAAAAAACAATTGCTGCCCAGTCCTTGAAACTCAATAGACGCTGGCGGCTAAGCGAGTCTGATGAAAATGTCATGGGCTACAGGTTTAGGCCGAGGAAACTTGCGGCGACAAACGCAACCTCTTGCCAAACGAAGCCGGCCACTTTTTCGTAGTCCAAACCGATAAAGCCTTGGCAAATCGCCGGCATCACCTCGTTCGACTCTGCGCAACTTCGCAAGAGTGAACCCAAAGTATGGTTCAACGATCGAAGATGCGATAAAGCCAAGCAACATCGCGTTGTCAATTTAGGTTAAGCCATAAAGCGGCCTGAATTTGGCGGAAAATTCGCACGCCGAATTGGTTACGGGTCAACAGCCAAACAAACCCTTTCTAGCATCTGTTTAACTGGGCAAAATGACGCTAAAATCTAAATTCTGTTGGAACTTGGACTAGAAACCCAAGGTAACCAGGGGACAGGCGGGCGTTTCGAAAGCAAAGGCTTTGCCTGAATTAGCTTTGTATTGGCAAAATTTGGCAATACAAAGCAGCAACGATCCCTGCAACAATTTGGCTGCAACCGTAAGTTTGGCAAGCCAATTGAAGTTGGGCAAAAGACAGAAAAACTAGTTGATCAACCAAGATATGGACTGCCTTTTGGCTGATTGACTTGAATAAAAAGAAGTAATTGGTAGTTAGGTAACTCACGTCGCTTGTGGAGAAACACTGTGAATTCAATTGTTCGAAAAGTAAAGCTGTCGATTGCAACCGTTTGCGTTGCAGCAGTAGCACCTTTCCTAGCCTATGGGCAGGAAAGTTCAGCCGATCAGCCGGCCGCGATCGTTTCATTTAAGAAAATCGATGGCCAACTGGCGGACATCAAATATCTTGGCACCAAGGCCGGCTTCGAAGATCAGGTCGCCATGGTTCCTATGATGGCTCGTGGTTTTTTGCCGGGCGTCGACTTGAAGAAGCCGATGGGTGCAGTTGTTTGGTTCGAAGGCAATGAACCTCGTGTCTTAGGCATGGTTCCTGTTTCGGACATCGACTCGGTTTTAGATCAACTATCTGGTTTCGGCATGAATGTCGATGAAGATGGCGATTTTTACTTCCTTGAAGGTCCTAATGCAGATATCGTCATCACTGCCAAAGGTGGCTACGCCTTCATCTCGGACACGAAGGAACACCTTGCTTCTTTGCCAGCCAACCCCGAAACGCTACTAAACGGCGTGGCCCAAGACTACACAATGGGCATGAAGCTATTTGTACAGCGAATCCCAGCCAATTTACGCGAGATGGCAATTAGTCAAATGCGTGAAGGCTTTGATCAAGCCATGGAAGAAATGGACGGCGGAGACCTGGAAATGCTGCAACGAGATGCAAATGAAATGCAAATCAAGCAACTGGTCGACATGGTTCAAAACAGCGACAAACTAGAAGTGGGCATGGGCGTTGTTGAATCGACCGACAAGTTGATTTTCGACCTGAACTTCACGGGTCTTCCCGATTCTAAATTGGCTCAACAGGCCGAAGCGATGAAGGGTAAAACCAGCAAGTTTGGCAAGTTCCTTGTCGATTCAGCTGCCTTGAACATGAACGGCTTCGGCATATTGCTGGAAGAAGACAAGCAGAACATGAAGTCGCTAGTGGGCACCCTGAAGGCCAACGCGTTAAGTGAACTAGAGGGCGACGGCCAAATGTCATCTGACGAAGCAGAAGTTGTCCAAGGCCTGATGGACGATATTTTCGCCTTGGTTGAAAGTACCATTGACGGTGGTTTCATTGATTTCGGCGGCACGCTGATGATGGATGCCGGTTCAGCCAACTTCATGTTTGGCGGAAACCTTTCAGATGCCTCCAAATTTGACGCACTCGTTAAGAAAGTAACCGGGATTGCCAAGTCTCAAAACGAAGTAGCCTTGGAAACCGAAAAAGTTAGCGTTGCTGGAATTTCGTTTGACAAGTTTACGGTAACTCTGCCCGAAGGCGTTGATCAAGAAGTGATCGACATGCTAGGCGAAACCGTCGTTGTGATGATGGGCCGAAAAGGCGAAGAAGCCTACATGGCCATCGGAAACGATCCTGGCCCCACAGTTGAAGCGATCATGGGCAACAGCAAATCGAATTCAGAGTACCCAGTCCAGTACAATGTGCGTTTGCTGCCGATCATGAAATTTGCCTCCAACATTCCTGAAGCCAAAGACGTCATCGATTCGATCCTTGCCGACTTTGATTCCAAAAATGACCGTATCAGTATCTTTTCGAAGGTGATTGAGAACGGTCAATCGATGCGGGGCGAGATGGATGCCGACATCTTGAAGATGATTGGTGCAGCCGCCAAATCGGCCCAAGGTCAATTGGGTGGAGCTGAATTCTAGATCAAACAACTGCTTGATCTGATGACATCCGAGAATTGGCCCCCATTTTGAACAGTTTCTCGAAATGGGGGCTTTTATTCTTCCTAAGCCCCACATTTTCACATTCGATAGTTGACTCTAGGGGTTATACTAGATATAAATAGTAAAGCTGCAGGTATTCGCTGGGACTCCAGAGCTAGCGTGATGGCTTTGTAGTTGTTCGGTTAACGGGGTACAATTTTTTTGCAATTAGAGTGGTTTTTCTGGTGTTGAATTGCAATCAAAATGCACAATCGTGACTTATTGTGTAAAGTTTCGTAAGACTGAAACACTTGTGATCACCTTTTGTTTTTAGGTAGGATTATGAAAGAATTTTTCTCTCTACTTCGACTTGCTGTATACGTTTTGGCATTGCCACTGACGGTAACTGCAGTAGCGTCGGCCCATCAATGGCTGAGTCTTTCAGCGAAAGCCGAGCCGGTAAGCGGATCGGTTCTAACAAGCCACGTGGTACGATTGTCGGATAACGGCATGGTTCGTGGTTTGGTAAATACCTTCAATGAAGAAGGTGAAAGAGTTGCGGTTGGCAACTCGGTCGCCAGCCTTGTAAAGAACGGCCAATTGGCGGCACGTGTAAATTCTGGATTTGACGGTGCTTTCAGCTTCTCGAACGTAGAACCTGGCAAGTATACGTTCATTTCAGCTGGTAAGGATTCGATCGCTACTTTCGGCGTGGAAGTCGTTGCTGCTGGTTCCGCTTCGGGTTCAAACATGCTTGGCGTATTTGCCGCTCCTCGAAATGGTGCTTTGGAACCATTCGTAGCCAAGGCGAATGCATTCGTTCGCGAAACCGAAGATAGTGCAACAGAAGTTGGTGGTTCATCTGACCGCGTTCGTTTGAACGTGGATGGCGACTTCGCTGGCAAAGTCACTGCGTTCAACGGAAACATGGGCAAGAACATGGTACGTTTGATCAGCCGCGATCAAGTCGTAGCTGAATCAACAATCGCTCAAGACGGAAGCTTCAAGCTAAGTGGCGTTCAGCCAGGTTTGTATTCTTTCGTTGCTGACGGCACTGGCGGTTTCGCTACGGTTGCTGTTGAAGTTATTGGCAACGAAGCGTTTGCTCCAACCGAAACGGTTTACACAACGGTTTCTCGCAAGGTTCAGGAATCTGATTCATTTTTCGTAACGATGGTTCAAGACCCAGTTGAGTACGAAATCGTTGAGGAAGTGATCCTTGTTGAAGAAGTGATCGATGAACCGATCGTTTCAGGACCGAGCCTGCCTGCCCAAGACTTTGGTTATGGCGGCTTCGGCGGTGGTGGCGGATTCGGTGGCGGTGGCGGATTCGGTGGTGG
>JBDNHU010000366.1:0-9275 GCA_041688615.1 Mariniblastus sp.
AACCGCAACACGAACCGCAACACGAACCGCAACACGAACTAAGAGCAGGCGGGTCGATCCACGATATCGCTTTGGCATTTAGATTGATGCGAAGGTCCCATCGCAGCAGCTAGAACCCAGCCCAAGCTGCGGAGCGACTTGGTAGGATTGGCAGGACTTTGGGTTGCCCAGGGGATCACTACGCGCGTTTGGCTTGCCAGGAGTACGTTAGGCCGAACGCAGTTAAGATCAGAACGCTGCCGACCACGGCCCACTGCCACAACTGTAACTTGTACCGTGAATGGAATTGCAAATCCAATTCCAAAGGAGCGTTCTGAGCGACTTGAACTCCGCGGCTGAATCGGTAGATGGTTCCTTCTTCGGGCAGGCTAATCACAATCGCTTGTGGTGCCGGTTCGGTGGTTCGCTGGTGTTGCACCAATCGACCTGCAATTTGCTGCAACACGGCGTTGTCTTCACTGGTATTTCCGGCCAACAGCTGGCTCAATTCCTGGGGACGAAATTTCATCTGATCCTGTTGCAGAATTGGATTCGCAACCGCCGCTTGGCGAAATTGTTCGTTGTCTTCCGCCGATGCCTCACTACGTTTGTTGTCCAAGAAGAATCGTTGACGTCTGGTATTCAAACCAACGATCGCTTGTTGGGTCTGCAAGTTCTGCAACTGGACTCGAGCGTCTTCGTTAGATGCCGCATCCAGCGCGTAACGATTAGCGACATTATTCAAGGCCCAACGAGCTTTGGATTGCTCACCCGCTTGCAGCAATTCACCCGCCTGTTGCAACAACTGGGCAGCTTGTTCCGCTTGGTCTTTCCGTTTCCCACTGATCTTGGACAGATACGATTTGCGATCGTAATTCTCTTGATTCACCTTCCCCAGTAATTCTAGATTCCCATCAGAATCAGTTAATTCGTATCCTGGCGGCGCGATTACATTCCAAGTCACATTCTCCAGTGGTACATTCAGTTCAGGGCTAACCAGCTTCATGTTACTTAGGTCATCTCCCGACGCCAAATAGACAAATCTAACTTTCGCCGTTCGATCATCGATACCTGGCAAGATATAGAATTGCCAACCATTGGGATTATCACTTTGACGAATCGAATGCACACTTTCGCCGTTGACAAAGATGCTGAACAATTGTCCGCCAGGCGGCAACTGTACCGCCAAACTGCTACGTTGAATCACTTCCATGGTAACGTCCACCGCTGTTAACTGATCACCATTGGGCGATAGAACCGTTGTCAATGTTCCTTCGGTCACTCGCAGTTTTAGTGCTTCGGCTAACGAATGACGAATCACCTTTACGGCCAGCGGTGCCACAGGCTCCATCGCTCGCAGCGTCAGCGCGCCAGCGGTTCGATTCCCTGCTTCTCGCAACGACGGCGGCACCATGTTCCAATCCAATCGTTGCCACCCTTGAGTCAAATCCGCTGGCTCGATTTCCAGTCGTCCGCCTGTTCGAACCGCAAAGTAGTATGCTAATTGCCGCGACTGAGGGAATTGGATCGGAGTCAACCACTCACTATCACTTGCGCGATCCCCTCGGCGTTCAAATTCGATCTGAAATTGCACTCGACCAATCACTCGTCGCTTAAATTGCAATTCCCAAGTGTTAGAATCTGGTGACGTACGCACGAAATCACTGACCGCCGCCCCGGTCGCTCGAACGGTCTTGATCACAGCGGCGTCATCTAGCTGCAAGGTGATCGGCAACGATCGCAAGGAAGCGTTTTCAATGTTCACTTCGGCTAGAAGTGTCGAACGGGTCTGACCTTCACGCAAGGTAACCTCATGCAGCACCTGCGCGGTTACCCATGGATCCAACTTCTCGATCCCCAACACCAAATTCCAATCACGTTGCAATAGTCGGAAAGCCAACCAGCCCTGCCCAACCTGTTGCTGCGCTCCCATACTACGAGGATCCAATTCCGAAATATTTTGTCGAGTCGTTGCGCGCAAGCGAATTCCAGGAATCGGTCGGATCAGTAATTCGCCCGACTGACGATCGGCTTGGTCCAAGGCAAAATGCGGCACCTGCCATTGTTCGACGTTCGACGGAGCGGCACCGGCTAAGACCAGAGCAAAATTCTGAGTCCCGATGGTCTTTCCATTCAAATCCAAGATCACTCGGCGATTTTCACCTTCCACTATTTCGGACCAATGATGCAACGATTCTCCTGACAACGATTCCACTTCCATACCCTCGGGCAAACGAAAACTAAGCTGAAACAAGCCGGTGCGAGAAATTTCTGTTGAAAAATTTGCCCCCAGCACGATCCGTTCATCCCCCAGCGACAATACCTGGCGACTGACCACTCGGACTTCGGCCGCTACCGGAATCACTCGAACCGAAATCACTCCCGCATCCACTCCGTAACGGAACACCCGCTGCAAGACCTCTTTGGAATTGGCGACCAAACTCGCATCGAAGTCGCCGATATTGACTTGCGAAAAACCTTCGGATTCAATCGTCTCCGGTTGCGCGTCCGAACCAAAAGCGACGGCCAGCAAGCCAACTTCGCCGCCCGCTGATTCCACTCGCAGTGGAGCCAATATCACCTCGACCGGCAAAGGATCCAGTGCACGTTGGGTTTCAATCCGAACGCTAAAGTCCGCAACAGCGGTTGAATCGATCTCTAAGTTCAGTTGTCGATTGTCTGCGTCAAATCGCCACGAACTCACAGGGCCAGCGACTGCACTTACGGTTAAACCTTCAGGCACCGTCACTCGCAAGTCGCTAACTTTTCCTTGCGATGTCCGAATGTTCAATTGGTGACGACCGTCGACAACACCAGGACCGGGAATGTACAACTGGGACCCTTCGACGAAGAACTGAGTCTCCTCGGTCGAAAGATCTCGAGTTCTGGGACGCAGCACAATCGGAGCAGCCTGCGACCGAAGTAACAACTGCACATGAGTCCGTTCTGCTTTGGCATCTGGATCACCGTCAGATATCAATTGTATCCGAGCGGCGGAGGAACAACTGGCCTCCCAATCAGGTTGGTCGTAGACTAAATCAATTTTGTGCATCGCTGCCGGCCCCGTGTAAACGGGCACTCCGCTGGCGACGTCCACCGCTTCAATCCGATATTCGAACGTTGCGGTGTATTGTTTTGCAATGTCAATGGTTAACGCGGCGTCGTTGGCTACCGCTGGTTTTGGTGGTTTGTTATCGATGGAAACATCGCTGACTTCTTCAGTGATCTCTTCGAACGGTATCGTCACAATGTAAGTTAAGCCACTGCCATTGATGTCACGTTTGGTCAACCGCAAACCTTCACCCTCAAATTTGGACAGAACCGCCGGGGCACGCAGCAACACGAATTGATCACCAGGACGTCCACTCATTGTGACTTGGCCGCTGGCGGTCAAGCGAGCATCCGTGCTGGCGACCTGCCACTGCTGGGTCAACGAACTGGCAGACTGGAATCCGTCCGTGGGTGCGGCCCATAGCGTTGAACCCGAAATCGAATTCAAGCCGATCATCGCAAACACCAATCCAGTGATCACGATTGCGGAACCGCCGCTATTTGACGAATCGTCGCGCCCAGTTTCAACTGTGCTGGAATTAGACTCAACCGCTTGCCCTTGCTCATCACGTCCTTGCTCCCGACGCCTTTGTTCGAACGATCGATAGGTTTGGGCGATTGCCTGGAAACACTGCCACACAGCGGGCAGCAGTTGAATGGCCACAATCACTAACGCCACCGAGGCAAAAAACCAAATCGCGCCGTTGGGTTGTAGCAATGTACCCACGCCTAGCAAGCCTAAAGCGATCAACAGCAACGGCCTTCGCAATATCCCAAGCACAGTCCAGCGGCAGACTAGGCCCAGAAGGACACCGCCAACTGCTAGACACAATCCAAGCAGCGAAAAGTGAACTTGCCAACTGGGTACGTTCTGAACTTCAATCATTACATTTTCTCCAGCGGCCAACACAGGAAGATTCATTTGTAAAGCTGCAGGCGGAGCCACTTCCGTTAACGCCCATCCTGCCCCAAAGACGGCCGCCAATACGGCAATCGCCGAACAGATCACCACCACTAACCCTTGCCGCCCTGATCGCCCGGTACCACGCGTGGCACCTGAAATCGCTCCGGATTCAAAGACAGGTTCAATTCCGGTCGCAACACCAGGCATCGATTCGCCAGTCACCCCATCATCAATCACCGATTCACCCGTCACCGATTCGCCCGTCACCGTGTCGCCGTTGGCAACTCTCTGCTTGGACGATTCTTGTAGAGATGCCAAAATTGGCATGCTTGAACGGCTGCTATTTCGACTCGCAATTGCTGCCAACAAAACAAACAGTGCGATCACTCCCAGGGGAAGCAAGCCCGCCTTGGCCAACCAATCAAACCCGTTGGGCCAAACCACCGGCTGCGACGCTTCCACGGTTCCCGCAGTCCGCACGATCACATGGTTTTCGTCACCCTGGACGTTCCAGCGGGTTTTCAATACCGGGGCGTAGACCCTGGGCAGGCTTACCTTAGTCTGTTTGCCAGCGACCGCCGGTTTACCCAAACGCAAGCTAACTTCCATGGGAACATTGGGGTCGACACCGCCCTGTAACGGAATCAACGTGATGTCGTCCGCTTGCCTAGCAGTGACCGGTTGACCATTGACCGACACCGCCCACAATCGCACAGGGTCGCCCGGTAATTTGACTCGAAGCGTCCGCTGCCCGCGAGATTTCACAAAGTACACAACGTCGGTCACCAATTCACCGTCCGACGATACGTGGCTATTGGCCTCCGAAAATTCGACAACCTGAGTCGCGGTGGTACCCGGTTCGAACCACTTTACATTCAGTTTCAAATCGAAAGGACGTTGCGTGTATTGCCAGGTGCCAAGCGCCGGAGCGGTACTTAGCAAGCGAAGTTCGGCTGGCAATTCTAATGGGTCCAATTCCAAAAGTGCACTGGATACTAACAGTCGATCAATCTCCACTTGCATTGGGCTAACCAATTGCACGTAGCCTCGATCACCTTGAACACCAATCGGTGCGACCTGACCCACGACAAACGAACCGTCCACTTGGCCCGGCTTTTGTTCATAGGTTAACAATAAAGTGTAGGGGCCAATCACAGGTTGGTGTAAAGTCACTGACAGCGTATCACCGTCGCGTCGCCAAGATCGAATATTCTGGCCATCCACGTTCACGTTTCCCAATTCGGCCGGCACCGACAAATCCCACTGACTGGTCGGCGCGCCGGTCACAAAATAGTTGACCAATACGCTACCGTAGACCGTTCCCTGACTAAGGGAATACAAATGAAAGACGTCCGATTGAATACTTCGATCCAAGGGTTCCACCTGCATGGTGGCTGTCCAATCAGGCTGCCGAATTCGGAACGCTTGTTGCAAGTTGGCGACCGCATTTGGGAAAGTCGACAAAGGCTTCTCCACTAGAAAATCCGTCGCTCCAGCCGCAATACGAAATCCCGGCGCGCCGACAACTCCGATATCTCCGCGAACGGCTTTGGCTTCCGGATGTGCGATACGAGGCAACACCCAATCGCCAGCTGCGGCTGGGATACTTTGTTCCAAGCGAATACTGACCAGGTGGCGACCTTCAATATCTTGATTGAAAATCACTTTCAAATCACGCCGACCATCGATTGCCTGGGTGGCCACAATGTAGTCCGAAACATTGGCACCGGTGACGGCAACAATCGAATAATCTTGCGGTACCGCAAACCGCCACTCACGAATCCCTGCTTCGCGAATATCCAATTCCATATCTGCGGTGATCACTCGTTCGGATGGTGACAACGCATAGACAACCAATTCGTTAACATTGATTTCAGGCTGAATGCGATCGGCAATCAGCTTAAAAGCATAGTCGGCCGACGGGAAACGATAGACGAACAATTGTCGTGCCTCTAACGGTTGCCCAGGGAAGAGTTCGGGACCTAACTGAGTCAACCCGTTCAGATCGGTGGGCGATAGCCGGACCGAACCAGTATTAGAAATTCGCAAATGTCCAGAATGGCGAATCGCTCCCAGCGGTTTCAATACCATTCCAGCAACTCGAACTGGAAACGCATCCAACGGAGTTTGACTTCGCACTCGGATCTGGCTTTGACCTGCAATCGGCTGCCCTAACGCAATTTCCAAGCGGCGCACGCCATCCTTATCACTCACTTTCCAGCCAACGATATTGTCGCCTTCAACGTCCAGTATATCGCCTGGCCCCTTAATTTCAATTCCCAACGATTTCAACTGCCCCTGCAGAACTTGATAATCTAAATCATGATCTTGCCGCAACAAACCTGGGCCAACCTGGGCTTCCACTTGTGCACTGGTTGTGAAAAACAATTTTCCCTGGTCAGCCTTACGAACACTTCGCCACCCCACGTTCACGATCCCACTTGCAGGTAAAAACCCTTGCCAGTTTTCACCGTCCCAAATCGGAATTAACGATTCCCCTTCGCGTTGAAACTGCAGATCTTGATCAAAACCCTTCAACGTAACCGGCACGATCGCGTTCGCAGTTACCGAAAACTGAATACCTTGCCAATTGGCAGAAGGCGACACCAGGGCGGCCACGAACTTCAAATCCAATGCAAAACTTCCCGCCTTGGGAAATTCTAATTCGTAAAACGTTTGCTCCCCATCGATCAGCAAATTCACTTGGTAGTCACCTCCGGTCGGCAAGTCACTTAGCGCGATCACGCCACTAACCAATCGCATCTTTGCACCTGACTGAATCACCTTGGCGGTACCTTGCAATTGAAACGAAATTGAATTACTGGCTGAATCCAATAACCCGTCAAGGGTCATATCATTAATCTCAACGGGCAACACCTGTCCACCATTTCGACTCAATCGAAGCACCAACTTACCTCCGGTCGCTGTCTGCAAACCAAAGTGCCCCACCTTGCTGGACATTCCCGAAGCATCGCCGGTTTGACCAGCATCGGATTGGTTCAAGCGAATGAAGCCTTCGACCTGCACAATTCGAGTCGACATTCCGGGTGCGGATTGCACATGAATTCGTGAATCAAAGCCAACCGATGTGCCCGGGGCCAAGTGAGTCAATGGAAAGTCCAAATCCCCTGCCGTTGGTTTGGTTTGGATCTGGATTGTTGCCTTTGGGTTTACCGCGTCTTTCTTAACTTCGATGTCAAGAAACCGTTGGTCACCTTCGGTGCGAACCGCCCAAGCCTGTACGTTGTCGCCTTCTACCGTGACGACGGTTCCAGGACCATTGACGCCCAAGCGGATCGTCTGGGGTCGACCTTGAATCACTCGAAATTCAACGTCGATCTGCTGACTAATCATGTCCGGCTTCAGCGTCACATTCGCGGCGGCCGTTGTGGCATAAAGAAATTTTGGTTCAGGCGGCGTTGTGGTTCGCAAGATAATTTCCTGACCGCCGTCACCCGGATCTTGAACCACCAGCCCAGAACCACTTGCGACGTCTGCCGTCTGCTGCGGCCCAGCCACCGCCCAGGAATCGCCTAAAGCGGTGACCAACACCATCCCCAGGCACCACCTTACAGCGGACACCCAATTGAGTTTCAAAGCACGAAAATATGAACCGTTCTTTGTCATTTTATTACTCATAATCTATTTGCCTTATATCTGGCCGGTCATCCAAATGGCTTGTCGTCATTGTCATTCCGCTTGGGAAGACCACAAAAACATCGCCAAATTGATGGGTGTTCTTAGGTGTAATGTCTTACTAGTTTCGAACGTTTTTCGGCTGAAGTCTGGCCGCTGAGGTTCGCAGCCGTGCTACTCAAATCAACCCAACTGATAGGTTTAACGCTGTTGGCTAATTTGCCGAGCCTGCTGGATCATGTCGTTCAGTTGCCGATTCGAACCGGTGTCACGCTCGGATGCCGGCAAACTTGAAACCAAATCCCCTAAGGTCTTCAAATCCACCGCGTCCCCCAAGGTATCACCCTTCAGTTTGGCGGCTAACAAGGCCGCTGCGGTCGCCATTTTCAGCGAAGGACTGGCGTTTTCCACTCGTGGAGCACTGGGGTCGTAAGGAATCGGCCAACGGCGTTGAACCATGCGACCGGTCGCCAAGTCTTGAAATCGCACCGATACCGAACCCACGTCACCGAACCCTTGAGGATTGGCTTCAAATTGATAAACCGCCACTCCGGCTTCCGCCGTCGTCATCTCGGCAGCATCCACGGCGTCATCCAAAAAGTCTTCTTTGTTGAGCAGGTGCTTTTCGAATCCTAACAACTTGTAGTTGCCGACTCGGTTTGGATTAAATTCGATTTGCACTTTGACATTTTTCGCCGAAGGTCGCAAAGCACCAGCGACTTGCTGAGCAAAACCGGTTTCCGTCGACTCAGTTGAATCCAACAGGTAGTAACGCCCATCGCCTTGGCGAGTCAACGATTCCAAAATCTCATCATTCAAATCCTGAGCACTGATCCCGGCGGCATCGAAAGCGATTCCCGAGTCTCGCATCTTTGCAACCATTTTGGCCAACCGCGCTGGATCTGCATCGCCCAAATTCACCGCACCGTCGGTAAAGAGAACGATTCGATTTTCGGCCGCCTCCAGAAACTGTTGGGAAGCCTTCTGAGTCGCTAATTGCAAGGCAATTTCGAAATTGGTCCCTCCTTCGCTGGGCAGATTGGCAACCATTGTTTCCAACTGACCCGCGTCTGTCCCACTCATTTGATCGGCAACCAAACGAGGCGTGCTGGCAAAGCTAATCAAAGTCACCACGTCTGCCGGTCCCAGTTGTTGGGCCAGGCTACTTAAAGCACGCTGAACCGTTTGCCGACGATCACTTCGTTCCATCGACCCCGAATTATCCAACAGTAACGTTAAACGTAATGGGACCGCAGCGGGGCGACCTGTGGCAGCGGTTCGCATTGAAATCCGCAACAGATTTCGCTGTTGATAAAATGGATGGATCGCTTGTTCGACTTGACAGGCGACTTTCTCATCTTTGTTTGGCAACGGGTCGCCATAGTTCAAGGCATTGACAAATTCTTCGATACGAATCTTCCCCGCTTCAGGCCACTGACCTTGCGCCAGTGCGGCGCTGGCCAACTTGAAAGACACGTCACTGATATGCAGCGAGAAGGTCGAAAACGCCTCCTTAGATGCGGCCACTTCATTCAGACCCGACGGCGGAGGTGTCACCGGGCCAACCGCCAAACCGCGGAACTTGGATTGATCCAGCACCGGGCCACGCATGCTTTGGGTTTGATCACGAAGCGTCGGACGTGCCGCATCTTCCGGACCAAGATTGGCTGTGAACTTGTCGGTCGAAGTTCCTGTTGGATTCTCC
>JBDNHU010000367.1:0-2626 GCA_041688615.1 Mariniblastus sp.
AGTTCCATCAGCTTGAAGGATGGACTCTCTCGAGGGTCGTCGATATCTTTTTTATAGGCGACGCCCAAGATGCTAATCTTGCTGCCGCGAATCGGTTTGCCGACTTGGTTCAAGGCTTCGGCCAATTGATGCACGACGTAAAGTGGCATGCTGGTGTTGATCTCGCCGGCCAGTTCAATAAACTTGGTCGGGGTTTCGTGCCGACGTGCGACCCAACTTAAATAGAATGGGTCGATCGGAATGCAGTGCCCACCCAGACCGGGTCCCGGATAAAACGCCTGGAACCCAAATGGCTTGGTCTTGGCCGCTTGGATGACTTCCCAAATATCGATACCAATCTTCTGGAACAGGACTTTCAATTCGTTGACCATCGCGATGTTCACGCTGCGGTAAGTGTTCTCCAGAATTTTACAGGCTTCGGCTATTTCTAAGGTCGCTACTCGAACCGTCTGCGTCACGGCTTGGCAGTACAGGGTGTCGGCCAGATTCAGACTGTTTTCGTTTAGGCCGCCCACGACCTTGGGTATGGTTTGGGTACTAAAGTCGGGGTTGCCTGGATCTTCACGTTCGGGACTGTACGCTAGAAAAAATTCTTCGCCGGCAATCAATCCTGTTTCCGTCAAGATCGGTAACATGACGTCGCGAGTGGTCCCCGGGTAGGTCGTACTTTCCAGGATAACCAATTGACCGGGGCGGAGGGCGGCGGCGATCGATCCGGTGGTGGTCACCACGTAAGAAAGGTCGGGGTCGCGACTGTCGGTTAACGGTGTGGGCACGCAGATCAGGATCACATCCGCTTGGGATAACCGCGTCATGTCGGTGGTGGCTTGAAACTGCTGTTGATCCAGCCAACTTTGGATCCGTTGCGATGGGATGTGGCCGATGTAGCTTTCACCCTGTTGCAATCGATTTACTTTTCGCAAGTCGACATCAAAACCAATGGTCCGGAATCCTGCTTTGACGAACGCGTCGATCAGCGGCAAGCCGACATAACCCAGACCAATGACCCCAATGGTTGCTTGGTGTTGTGAAATTTTTTCCAGCAGCTGTTGGTAATGATTCGATGGCATAGTGGGGACGTCAAGTTGATGGTTAGCATAAAACAAGCGGAGCCCATTTCGCTCCAATCCGACCTGCCTACTTTGGCAAGTCAGCATAACATGAAACTGCAGGATACGGGACGTTCACCATAACATCCCGCATTCCAAAGTTGCGGCACGGGATCAAGTCTTCCGGTCTTCCGGTTTTACGAACAGTGCCCCCGCCATAACAGGCGTGTTACCTACCCGCCAGCGGCGCAAGCCAGGGAAACCGGGGGTGCGGGTCACTCGCTAACGCGTCGTGCCAATATTTCGGCCCATGTTCGGCCCATATTTCGCGAAACATGGGGATCTTAACTGGTGGACTATTTCTAGGTTGCGACCAATGCGGCTTCATCGATTTCCATGGATACGCCTTGTTCTAGGTAACGCAGGTGGATCAAGAACCGAGTCTTCCCGGATCGTCGCTGAACGAAGCCTTCGAATCCCTTGAATGGTCCCGATTTGATCATCACCGGATCTCCCTTTTGCAATCGTGCTTCCGCCGTCACGGCCGCCCCATTTTGGATGGCAAAATAGATTTGGTTTAGGTCGTGAACTAATTGTTGGGGGTAGATCACCCGTTGGCAAGTTTGCACGCAATTGGTTGCCAGTGCCACTCGGCGACCGTCATCGTTGCCACGGATAAAGACGTAATTGCTGAACAGCGGCAAATAACTACTGCGAAGTCGACCGTTGGGGGAACGTGATTTCTTTTCGATCAACGGGCAACAATAATCAACGGTCGCGGCCAGCAATTTCCGCATCAGGACTTTCTCCTGACGGCTAAGCGTGTAAACACACCACCAGTGCACGGCCTGCAGGTCCACTTGGGCGGGATCGACTATGATTTGGTCAGAAGCCGGTTGTTGTAATAAGTCCGCCGGACTGATATCGATTTCAGATTTAAGAATTGGCATGTGCTCACCTATCATGTTTTATGCGAATCAGTGCATGCGAAGTCGACCCACCAACCTGATCGTTTCAAACGACACCGAACCCCCTAAGCCACCTAAGCCGACCCGAACTATTTCCAGGCCCGATAACGCTGTCAGAACTATCGTCTGGGGAGGGTCGATTTGGCCAAAAGTTAGCAGGAATTGCCGGTATTTTCAGCTTTAGCGACCCGAATTGAACCCCAGCAATGCGGCTTGTTTTTTCTGAATGAATCCGAAGGTGCGGTTGGTGGGGATCCTGCAAATCAAAAGCATGCCGCTGAACGACGCGATAAATCGACCGGTTTTCCAGACTCAACTGCCTGACTTAGACGCTTTGAAGATCCGTTTTCGAGTCACTGGGGAATGACATTTAAGGCAATTGACCGTAATCGGGCTTTCTCAAAACAAGCATTTAAATCATGATCATTCGTCGAAAAGGTGTTCGAAGTAGTTTCTTTCGCCTAATCGTTAAAGTGACCTACATTTAGAGGGGCAAAATATGGGCCGTGCTAATCAAAAAACAGCGGATTCTGGCTATACTTTAGCGGAACCGAATCCACTTTGGTTGACTTTACTCCATTAACGCGAAGAATCACGCCATCAACTGCG
>JBDNHU010000045.1:0-21912 GCA_041688615.1 Mariniblastus sp.
CGCGACTGATAACTCGTGTGGCACCTAAGCTCTTTAACCAATCGGTTTGGTCGGTCTTTCCACTGACTGCGACAACTTCCAAGCTCAGACGTTTGCTAAGGATTTCGATTGCGAAGGAACCTACGCCTCCTGTTGCTCCCGAAACCACAATCGGCTTTTGTATTTGATCGACCTGATTTTTCAACAGTGCGTCCACGCACCAAGCGGCAGTAATTCCGGCGGTTCCTAAGGAACAGATTTGCAGATTCGTCAGGTTTTGGGGGGCCGGCAACAGCCAGGTGTCAGGCACCCAGGCAATTTGTCGCCATCCTCCATCGCTGGCTGTGCCAAATTCTTCAGCGCTAATCAAGACTCGATCGCCAACTTGCCACTGAGGCGATTTCGATTCTGAAACCGTTCCAACGGCGTCGATACCCGGCACTAATGGCAACGTTCTTGCGACACCGGGGTGGCCGGTCGCTGCCAATGCGTCCTTGTAATTGACCGATGAATGAGAAATCGTCACCTGTACCATCGCGTCAGGTACGGTGCTGGAAGCGGGCACGCTTCGCTGGTCAACGATTTGCTGGACAGGCGTGTTAGGAAGTGAACGGTCACCGTTGACTTCGAAGTAACGATAGTGTTCGGGCGACGTGTTCATTGATGAAATTCCTTAATTCTAGAGGAAGCATTTTCGGCCACCTTGGTCATCACTCAGAGTGCCGGTGGAAGAAGTTTCTGCCAGAAACCGAATGTGAAGCAAATGACAACAGCCCGCATCTTAGCCGACTGTTGTTTTAATCCGCTTGCTAGGGCAAGGAACGTTACTGCTTGCTCCGACTGGGGCACCATTAAGTTTCCCAAAGCCCAGACATGTCCGCTTTACGCGTCCGGCTTTACAAGTTTACGCTTCGTCAAGAATATCGACGGCCGCGAAAGCTTTGCCCTCTAACATTTCCAGCGAGGCACCGCCACCGGTGGAAACATGGCTGACTTTGTCTTCCATTCCAAATTTTGCAATGGCTGCAGCGCTATCACCACCCCCAATAATGCTGGTTCCCGACGATGCCGCAATGGCATCAGCAACCGCCTTGGTTCCGAAGTCAAAGGGTGGCATTTCAAAAACGCCCATGGGTCCGTTCCAAACGACTGTCTTGGCGCTGGACACTAGGCTGGAATAAAGTTCTGCGGTCTTGGGTCCGATGTCTAGACCTTCAAAACCGTCTGGAATTTGCCCCGCATCGACGACGACTTTGTTGCAATCGCCGCTGAAATCGTCGCCGCAGTGAGTATCTAACGGCAGGACAATTTTGTCTCCGGCTTTGGCAAGTAATTCTCTGGCCAGTTCTAGTTTGTCGGGTTCGACAAGGCTTTTGCCGACTTTTCCGCCTTTGGCCAGCGAGAAGGTGTAAGCCATTGCGCCGCCGATCAAGACCTTGTCACACACGACCAGCAAATTGCTGATGACCTTAATTTTGTCAGAGACTTTGGCGCCGCCCAAGATTGCCACGAAGGGGCGTTCTGGGTTACTGATCGCGTCCGAAAGATATTTGATTTCTTTTTCTACCAAGAACCCGACAACTTTAGGTTTATCGCCCATGCATTTGGGAACGGCGTACATCGAAGCGTCTTCGCGGTGGCAAGTGCCAAACGCGTTGTTGCAATAAATGTCGGCCATGGCAGCCAATTGCGAGGCAAAGGCTTCGTCACCGGACTTCTCACCCGCGTCGAAGCGAAGGTTTTCTAGGATAACAACGTCGCCATCAGCCAGTGCGGCAACTTTTGCTTTGGCGTCATCGCCAACGGTATCGGTGGCGAAGCTGACAGGTTTGCCCAGTAGTTCCGCCAATTTTGCGACGGTGGGTTCCAGGCTGTACTTGGGTTCGACACCTTCACCCTTGGGGCGTCCCAAATGGCTCACCAAAATCAGTCTTCCCCCGCGATCGGTAACCGATTTAATCGAATCCACTGCCATCCGAACGCGAAGATCGTCGGTAATGTTGCGTTGGTCGTCCAGCGGAACATTAAAATCCACACGCATCAATACTCGTTTTCCAGCTACATCTACATCCGCGATCGTTTTTTTGGCCATCGTCGTATATTCTCGAAATTTACAGTCAAAAAGGAAACTAATTCGGGCACTTCGCCCATGATTTCGTGGTGGCAAGCAGGCAGATGGGACTGTCGGCAAGCCAGCAAAGACTAACTTATCACACTTGCGGTCAGGCAGAATCCCACCGGCGAACCAGCAGCGCTGGACGTGCCGCCTTTTAACGGGCAAAGGGTCTTCATCAAAGCTTCGCAAATTGAACGATTGTTTCTCAGCAGGCGGTAATTTCTGCAGTGCATCGACGGCAATGGTCTTTGGGAATCGGATCAGATTTTTGTGGAGCGATGTTTTTTTCTGAAGCCCCTGATACGTCAGCATCACATTTGGTAATCTCAAAAAATTGAGAATAGTACCGTGCTGGCGAGGGACTAGAATTTTCAAGTGACGTCGAATTCTGGTTTTTCGGTTGAATTTTTGGGGGTGAAATCCGTTTTTTATTGCATTGGCGGCGTGGTCCAGTCCCCTGCAAGGGCGTTATTTTCTGAATCCGATTTCATTCTTAGAGAGTTCAAAAGATCGATGAAAATTCAAGCGACTTTTGTGATTTTATTTTCGGCAATGTTTATGTTTTCGCTTGCCTGTACACCCAGCGATAATGCTAGCCCGGCCCAGTCTCAGCCAGTTGATTCCAAGTTGGCTGATCCCCAGGCCGCCAAGGTTGACGACGACGGCAGCAGCGATGCCATGGAAGTTGAAACGTCCCAGGGTGAAGTTGGCAAAAGCGAAGCTGAAGAGGGTAACGTTGGCCAGTCCCAAGCGGCGGTTCGTGACAACGCGCGGGCAGAAACTTCGGTTGACGATCTTGCTAAACCGTCCGTTGGATCTGGCAGCGAGTTAATCGCAGCCAAACCGCTAAAGATATTGGCGTGGAACATTGAATCGGGTGGTGCTAATCCGGATGTAATTGCCGCTCAACTGAAGCAAATGCCAGGCTATGATATCTACGGACTTTCAGAAGTGCGTCCGACAGATTTTCCAACGATCAAGGCCGCGTTGGGCACCGACTACTATGTTCAGTACAGCAAGTCAGGCTTCGATGATCGATTAGCCTTCGCGATTCGCAAAGATCGCTTTGACTTCATCGATCAGTACGAATTTACTGCCTTTGGCCAGCATGTGATCAATTCTGGAAACTATCGTTCTCCTTTTGTCTTCGAAGTCAAGGACAATCTTTCTGGCAAGCAATTCTTAGTCGTTTTGAATCACTTGGCCCGAGGCAAAGCAGAAGTACGGCAGGAACAAGCGTTAGCTATTCGCATGTGGGCTAAGGATCAAGCCCAGCCGATCATTGCGATTGGTGATTACAATTTCGATTACGTTTTCGCGACCGATAAAGGTAACCCGGCGTTCGACGTCTTCTTGGAAGATGATGTGTTTACCTGGGTTCGTCCCGTGCCGATGGTTGATTCTAATTGGTACGATGAGGCTCAAGATGGTGAGGATGATTACATTGATTCGCTGCTTGATTTTGTTTTTGTTGCGGGCGAGGCGAAGACTTGGAATCTGAAGTGTCAGATTATCGTCCGAGAAGGAGATTTTACTGACGACGCAACCACCAGTGATCATCGACCTGTCGAGTTGATTATCAATCCCTAAGATAGCCGAATCCCTCAAGTAAAAAAGCCACCCAGCTTACGACGGGTGGCTTTTTTATAACCAGCTAAATGGACTTCCGCTGGTTGGCGTACATCCATGGCGTACATCGACGGCGTACGTCGTGCATTGTGGGAAATCAAATTTTGTCTGGCAGAAGTCCTTCTAATTGATCGACCAGTTCGCTCAGTCGATTCATTGCGGCTTGGATCGGTTGTTTGCCCCTCATGTCAACGCCCGCATCGGCCAACAGGTCAAGTGGATCTTTGCTGCACCCGCCCTTGAGAAAGCGAAGATAGGCATCAAGTTCGGCCTTGCCACCGCTAAGTACGTTTTCGCTCAGAGCGATCGCGGCCGACAGTCCGGTGGCGTACTTGTAAACGTAGAACGCACGGTAAAAGTGCGGGATTCGCAGGCATTCTAGCTTCAATTCTTCGTCCAAGACAAAGCCGTCGCCAAAATAGGCTTTCAGCAAGTCCCAGTAAATTTCGGCGAATTTATCAACCGTCAGAGTCTGGCCTGCTTCGGCGGTTTCATGAGTGATTTTCTCGAATTCAGCGAACATCGTCTGCCGAACAATGGTGCCACGAATGTCGTCGATTTGCTGGTTGATCAAAAACGCTTTCATCTGTGGGTCGGAAGTATTTTCCATCATGTGACGTGCCAGCAATTGTTCGTTGAACGTGCTGGCGACTTCGGCGACGAAAATTTTGTAGCTCGCATACTGATAAGGTTGATGTTTGGATGAATGCCACGAATGCATGCTGTGTCCAGCTTCGTGCGTCAAGGTGAAGACATCGTTTAGAACATCCGGCTTGTAGTTCATCATGATGTAAGGCAGGCCGTCGAACGTTCCGTAGCTGAAGGCACCGCTTTGTTTGCCTTCATTGGGATAACGGTCACACCAACGACCTCTAAGGCCTTTGGCCAAAACGTCAACATACGGTTCACCCAAGGGTTGAAGCGATGCCAAGATAACGTCCACTGCCTGGTCCCATGAGTGGCTGGCTTGCAATTGGCTTAAAATGGGCAAATAGGTGTCGTATTGGTGAATGTCTTCCAGGCCCATCTTTCGGCGGCGAAGGTCGTAGTACTTGTGAACCGCAGGCAATCCATCGCGAATTGAAGATACTAAATTGTCATACACATCTCTGGGAACGTCGTCCGGGAAAAGTGCAGAATCCAATGAACTGGCGTGATTACGGACCCGTGAATAATAAATGTCACGATGGATTGAACTGGACAGCGTTGCCGTCAATGTATGCTTATGACCTTCGAACTGAGCGTAATACTGTTTGAAGGCCGTCTTGCGAACTTCACGATCGGGCGACTGTAGGAACTGGGAGAACGTAGAATTGCTTAGTTCGTGTTGCTCGCCTTTTTCATTGGTGATGATTCCGAACTTCATGTCAGAATCATGCAATTGGCGAAATGCATTATTCGCCGCGCCCGACATCTCGCCTTGCATGGCCAAAATCTGTTCTTCGCGGGATGACAGTGTGTGCGGTTTGTTGCGGATGAGTCGTTCTAATTGCAATTTGTAAAGCGCCAGTTTGGGGTCGTTTAAGTAGCTCTGCAATTGCTCATCGGGCAACGCCAGAAGTTCTGGCTGGATGTAGCTGGCGGCCTCGGCGGCCTTGGTGACTTCAAAACGAAATCGTCCCACCATCGCCTGGTAAGTACTATTGGTTTGGTCTTCGGTCGTTTTTAGGTGAGCATAATTGCCAAGTTTGTCCGCAATTCGTTCCAGTTTGGCATCCAATTCCAGGCATTCAAGCAGCACATCGCAGCTTTCGCCCAATCGACCTTCAAACGCTTTATATTGGGTGACCAGTGGTTTGATGGATTCCAGCGTTTGCGTCCATTTTTCGTCACTTGGGTACAAATAGGTCAGGTCCCAGGTGTCGGTTACGGGAACATCCGATCGTTTGGGCAGTCTCTTGATCGTGGTGTCTGGCACTTGGTTCGTGGCGTCTTGCACTTGGTTCATGGCGAAATATTTCTTTGAAACTTAGCGGGCGTTTGTCGTTTGAAATGCCGTCCAATGCGGGCATTACTTCATTGCAGCTTATTAGAACTTGGTCGAGTAAAATCAACAACAGCGTTCTTTTTTAAGCTGAAAGCCCCTGTTTGGCAGGGGGTGTTGTTGCGATTAACCCATTCAGACTGAGCCAACGATGCCAAAGTCGATCCATCGCCACTGGGCGATTGTTTGGGCGGCAACTAGGGTATGATAAAGTCCGTCGAGTGGCTTCAACGGGCGTGCAGTCCGATCAAGAATCAGGATCGATTGGCACCAAGTTGCCTGTTTTTAATGACATGTTCGCTGCCAATGGTGTGTTGCTGGCGGTGGCCTGTCGGCCAACCGCGGTTGATCTTTGCTTGCTTTTCCCAGAATGCCTTTTTAAGTTCCCTTCATGAATTATCGAATTTTCGTGTCGACTTGTTTGGTTGTGCTTCTTGTGATTTCGCCAGTATTAGCTTGGAATGACCACGGGCATAGCGTGATTGCATCACTAGCCTTTCACCGGATGGAACCTGCCAAGCGGCTAGCGGTAGCCAATCGCATCGGCAAGCATCCTAGGTTTGCGGAAGATTTTCTTGAAAAGATGCCTGGCACTGTAAGATCGGCTGACCCGCAGGTTCAAGCGGAGTGGATTTTTCAAATGGCCGCCTGTTGGCCCGATTATGCCCGAGGGTTGCCCGAGGCCGAGAAAGAAAAATATAACCATTCGACTTGGCACTACATAAATAAGGTTGAATATCTGCAGCCTGCGGACGAAGAAGTAATGGGGGCGATTGATATCAATCAATCGGTCGTTCCACCGGCACAGCAGGTTGAAGCCATGAATGCCGTTCAAGCGATTGAATTCGCTCGGCTGCGAGTCAGTGGCCAGGTCCAAGTTACGCCTGAACAAGACGCCATCATGCTGTGCTGGCTGTTGCATTTGTATGCGGATTTGCATCAGCCATTGCACTCAACTGCGCTGTACTCGCAAAATTTGTTTCCGGCGGGTTGTCGTGGTGGGAATCGGATACCGACCAAACAGGGCGGGAACTTACATGCGTTTTGGGACAATCTGTTGGGCGTGGGGTTGGGCCCTATTGATGGCGGAGGTTTCCTTGATTGCCAGCAGCAAGCCATGGCGATGTTGGAGACCAAGCAGCAGATGGGTCGGTGGGCAATTGAAGACTTGAGTGTTGAAGCGGTGTGGACCGAAAGTAATTTGAACTATCGCGCGGCAGGTTGTGCCGCAGAAGTGAAGGCCCATTTGGTACGCTTAGAAGCAGCCAGAGAGAATGTCGTACCTGAATACGATCTACCGCCCAGGTACATTCGCTTTGCCCAGCAGACGGCAAAAAATTGTGCGGTGCGGGCAGGCTTTCGCTTGGGGGAAGTGTTGAATCAATAGTAGACGACTGCCAATCGTGTGGACTTTGGGGTTTGGCTATGCTGTTTACAGCGGATCCAAGAGCATTGGCAACGGTTTTGCCGCCAGAATTCGCCTAAGGAAACCAATCGGGCTTACCCGTAGGCAATAATGAAGAAGACTTGCAAGCGTGGTTGGGCATCGCGCAGTCGGTGTTCCATCAGCCATTGCCAGCTTTAGGCCTTCGTTTGTTCTGTGCTTTGTATTGCGGGGAAATCTGTTCATTGAGTGAAATGGATACGTCTGCTGATCAATCTGACACGATGACCTCTTCGGGTTGGAAGCGGTCTGAACCTCGCGAACATTTTATTCCGATTCGCGCGGCGCAACTGCTGCGCATGTTGCTTCGGCAACGGTCGATGAACGCTAAGCAAATTGAAGAATTTCAAACGCTGTCCGATTTAATTTCGGGACTCTATCACCAAGCGTACTTTCATCGTTTAGAAGATTTTATCGACGACTACTCTAGCTTCGATCCTGACAAAGATTTAGTGTTCAAGTATCGTGAAAGTCGCACGTTGTTGGCGCTGCGCGGGGAACGGTTTACTCAGCAGATTGGCGAGATATTGCGGCGAGGCAATTATGTTTCGGTTTCGCAAGAAAAATTGAAGGCCTCCTTGGAAACTTCCGCCAAGTGGGGTGTCCGGTATACCGTCGATTTTAAGCAATTTGATTTGTTGGAAATCCACGTTCGGGGTATCGAAAAGAAAGTGGTAAGCCGCAGAGTGTGGTGGAAGTTTGGGAAGACGGAAACCAAGGTTATCGATTTCTTTAGACGAGTGGTTTTAATCTTTCGTGCAAAACCAGGGCACCGCTTTGGCGACAAGCTGGATTCTAAGTCCATCTACATGAAAGTCTTCAAGGATATTCCCGAAACCGAAGTCGACATGATGATCCCGGGATCGAAAGCGGTATTTTCCTGGGCGGATCAAGGTAAAATCTTTTTGCCAGCCATCGGCGGAATTTTCTCGGGCATTAAAATTGCCAAGAGCTTGGTGGTTTGGGGGCCGCGAATCATGCTGTTCTTGCGGTTCGCTGCGTTGACATCGTTTCTGAAGTGGATCGGAGGCAGCGACTGGTTTTCAAAAATTGCCATGAACGAAACTGGCGATGGTTTGAATTTTACGGGTTGGCTAATTGCCGGATGTTTAGCGGTTACTTTTTATTCGGTCAAGTACTTTCTTTCTTATTCTCGGACATCGCGTGATCATCAAAATCAATTGACGAACAATTTGTATTTTCGCAATCTGGGAAATAATTCAAGCGTTCTGTTTCGAATTTTAGAGGATGCCAAAGAGCAAGAGTTAAGGGAAACATTGTTGGCGTACTTCTTGCTGTGGCATAAGGCACCTGCTCAAGGGTGGACGATCCGGGAGTTAGATGAAGAGGCGGAAACCTTCTTGCAAGAGAATTTGGGCCGAAAGATTGATTTTGAAGTCTCGGATGCGATTCGTAAGTTGATCGGTTGGAACCTTGCTTACAAAACTAAGAAACGCCGGTGGGTCGCCATTCCGCCTTCGGAAGCCGAGATCCTACTGCGTACCTACATCAATCAAGGGGTGCATGTAAACGTGCTGCCAAAAAGCAATCGAGATTCCTTGGATTAGACGACCGATCGGGTTAGCCTTGCGGTCAGGGCAAGAGAAGGTTGGCATTGGAACCGGCTTTTTGGGTGGAGGGCCGATTCTTGGCAAGATCGACTGACTTGCGGTTGGCAGCATGGAGTCCAAAGCCGCGGCAATCGGGAATGGTCGCTGGGTGGCTGAACGTTTGGGTACGAAGGACGGGTGAAGGTGCTTGCTTTTGTAGGTAGAATTGTTGCGTGGGCTGAGGGCGGATGATATGCTGCTACCGCGGTGAGTCTGGTTGTTTTTCGGCCTGCTTCGGGCCTAATCTAACCGCTTTCTATTCTAGGAGTGTTGGAATGAATCGTCGAGTTGGTCTCTGGCTGAAGATGGTGGCGTTCTGCTTATTTGCGGCGCCGATTTGTCCTGCTGAAATAGTGGTTGGGCAAGAGGATGAAACTTCGAAGCCGAAAGAAGTTAAAAAGTTTGACCCCAAGGTGATGGTTGGCCAATGGGTAACGACTGCCGGGCAACGTGGCGGTGCGAAAACGGGTCCTGATCGTTTGCCGCCCAAAGTAAACATTGATTCCAAGCAGTTTGTCTTTGCCGCCGGGCCTGGACAAGAGTTTGTAATGTCTTACAAGCTGGATGCCAGCAAGTCGCCGATTGCGATCGACATTCAGATCGAATCCGGTCCAGCGCCATCGATAAGCTCGAAAGGTATCGTGATGATCAAAGGCGATACCATGAAGCTTTGTTATGATCCCTCGGGTGACTCGCGACCAGAAACCTTCCAGCCGACTGACGAAAACGGCCTGCACATGTTCGAGTTTAAGCGTGCTGCAAAAGAACTGTCAGCAAAGGCATTGGAAGGTCAGTGGAAATACGTTTCGGGTAAGCGTGCAGGTGAAGCGGTCGCCAAAGATCGATTGGCGATGAATGTCAAAGTGAAAGACGGAAAGTTCACGATCCCGACCGGAGCCGAAGACTTTGTGATGTCGTTCAAGATTGACGCCAAGAAGTCGCCTGCCACCATCGATATGAAGATCGAATCGGGGCCCGCCGGTGAAGGTGAAGCGGTTGGGATTATTAAAATGGAGGGCGATAAATTCGTTCTTTGTTATGACGCCTACGGTAGCGGCAAACGCCCAACAGAATTTGACAGCACCCAAGAAAACGGATTCTTCATGTTCACCTTGGAACGTATGGACGACGATGACGATGACGATGACGATGACGGTGACGATGACGATGATAAGTAATGTCTGATTGATGAATTTTGGTAGGTAATCAAGGCCTTGCTGGCAAGATGATGTCGGCAAGGTCTTTTGCTTTAGGGTCTTAGGTCAGCGATCACCCTTGTTTTAGCCAACTGGCTGCGGGCTTGTGTCGAATAGAGAGAAGTGAAAGTTATGGGATTGTTTGCCGGAACTGAATTCGACTTGCCGGCCCATTGCGACCAGTGCGGTGAATTGGAAACACAATGCAAGTGCCCTGCCCCAGGGATCTTTCGCTTGCCGCCAGAGAAGCAGACGGCCCGTTTGTCGGTTGAAAAGCGTAAGAAAGGCAAGATTGTGACCGTGATTCGCGGTTTACCAGCGATTGGGAATGATCTGCCAGAATTGTTGACAAAGCTGAAGAACACTTGTGGTGCGGGCGGTACGATCGACAGCCAGGAAGCTGATAATCCAGCGATTGAAATTCAGGGCAACCATTTAGAGAGAATTCGAACATCGTTGCAGGGGATGGGTTTCAAGGTCAAAGGCTAGGCTCTTGCGGGATCCGTATGGGTGGGACGGTATGCCCGACCGTCGATCCAGGAAAAACCTTGCCGGCTAAATAGATAAGCTTGTGCGGACACGATCTGTCCTGCCGTACAAAGGTGGCTGCGGTCGGAATTTGAGTACACGTGTTCTTTACAACGCGTTTTTAAGTGGCAGATGTCAAATGTTGGGTTTTCTATGCGGGTGGCCCAATGGATTTGAGGCCATTTGCCCCCAGTCGCCGCCCTCCCCAGACGGAACTTCTTTTGCTACTGTCTGGGCCTGGTTATCGCCCTCTACGGCGGTGTGCGTTAAATTGGTAGAGCAGGCTTGAATGTTGGGCTCTGTTATTTCTCTGCTGGACAGGATTATTTACATGTTTCGTCGATTATTGTCAGTTGTCATCGTTGGTAGTTCCTTGGGTTTGTTGGCGGGTTGCCAAGATATGGCAAGCGAACAGCCCTTGTCGGTCAAGCAACCGCCGTTGGAAAAGCTTAAAGTGCCGACCGAGGGTTTTGTAAAAGTTCAGCACGTGTTGATCGGTTTCAAGGGTTCGATTCAGGGCAAGGTCATTGAACGAACGGAAGCCGAAGCCAAAGCCTTGGCAGATGAAATATTAGCCAAGGCCAAAGCAGGGGAAGACTTCGATGCGTTGGTGGTCAAGCACACAGACGATTCACCGCCGGGAATTTATGTGTTGGGTGATGCTGGGGTCGACACCATGATGTATCCGGGCCAAGCATTTCGTCGCGGTGATATGGTTAAGGGGTTTAGTGACGTTGCGTTTTCACTGAAACCTGGCGAATTCGGAGTCAGCGAATACGAAAAGAAAGCAAGTCCGTTTGGCTGGCATGTTATTCGACGAATCGAATAAGTGAAGTCGTCGTTGCGTGCGGCAAGCGAAAAGGCGTTGTCGCACGGGTTGGCGTTAGAAGTGGCGCAGAACGCATGTCATGTGTATTCTTGGGCGCGATTTGAAATCGCCGTCAGCTGATGGATGAATGCTCCAGGTGTTTGGACTTGGACCATTTTTTGGCAGGTTTTCGTTAATTTAGGATGCTTCGTTTATGTCTGGATTGTTTTCGTCTCCAAAGTGTAGCCGCACAATCGGTGCAGCCATTTATTTTCTGCTGGTCGCGATTGCTTGTCCAGTTGGGCTTGTGCCAGCGGATGAGGGGATGTTTCCGATCAGCGAAATTGGCAGCATGGACTTGAAGGCGCGCGGGCTGGAACTGACAGCCAAAGAGATTTTCAATACCGAAGCGACTTGTTTGGTTGATGGTATTGTTCGCGTCAACGGTTGTACGGGGTCCTTCGTTTCGCCAGACGGTTTGATTATCACCAACCATCACTGTGCGTATCGTGCGATTCAATCTGCCAGTTCTCAAACCCGCGATTACTTGGCCGATGGATTCCAGGCAAAAGATCGTGAACAGGAAATACCCTCCAAAGGCTACACCGTTAGAATCACCGAAGCTTACCAGGACGTTTCAAAACAGGTGTTAAGCGTCGTCACCGCTGGAATGGATTTTACTGAAAGAACGGTTGCGATTGAGAAGCAGTCCAAGGAATTGCAACAGCAAGCTGAGAAAGAAAATCCCGGCATGCGTGCCGAAGTGGCTGAGATGTTTATCGGTGAAACCTATGGCCTTTTCCTTTACACTTACATCAAGGACGTGCGACTGGTATTTGCGCCGCCGGCGTCGGTAGGCAACTTTGGTGGCGAGAATGACAATTGGGAATGGCCTCGACACACAGGCGATTTTTCTTTCATGCGAGCGTACGTCGCGCCGGACGGTTCTACTGCCGATTATTCGCCAGAGAACGTCCCATACCAACCCAAGCGTTTCATCCAAGTGGCTCCTGCTGGGGTGGATTCGGGCGATTTTATTATGTTGTTGGGTTATCCAGGCCGAACCGCTCGTCACAAAACCGCAGAATTCTTAGCGTACGAGCGCGATCACCGCTTGCCGGCGATCGTCGATTTGTACCAGTGGCAAATTGCGTTGATGGAAGCTGCCAGTGAAAACGACCGCGGAGTTGCACTCAAGCACGCCGACCGAATTAAAGGTCTAGCGAATGTCGAAAAACGTTCCCGGGGTCAGCTGAAGGGACTCAATCGAGCGAAGTTGGTTCAGAAGCGAGCAGCAGAAGAAGCGATGCTGCAGGCGTATATCGACGCCGTCCCCGAGAGAAGCAGTCGCTACGGAAAATTGCTTCCTGAAATTGCCGCCGTGTATCAGGAGATGGCCCAAAGCGGTTACCGCGAACTGATCGAAACCAACATGGTCAGCGCTTGCCGAACTTTGAATTTGGCCTACACCGTTTATGATGCCGCAAAAGAGAGGCAGAAGGAAGATTTAGATCGTGAATCCGCATACATGGATCGTAATTTTGACCAAACGGTTCAGCAACTGTTGCTGGCGCAAAACGATTTGGATATCCAGACCGACACGCAAATCATGGCTGGGATGATGGAGTTTTTGGCCATTGCGAAAGGCGAAAGCCATGACGCAGATGCCAAGGTCCAGCAGGACATGGACGATCTTGCCAGCGAGTTTTTTCAAAGAACCAAGTTTTCGGATCAAGCGTTCTTGCAAGACAGTTTGTCTAAGAGCGTTGAAGAGTTGGAAGCGTTGGATGATTCGGCCATCAAGATGGTCGTGTCGATGTATCCCCGGCTAATGGAAATTCGCAGTCGCAACAAGCAGCGTGAAGGGCAGTTGAATCAACTTTATGGCGACTTGATTACGGTGAAGAAACAGTTTTTAAGCAAGCAATTCGTTCCTGATGCCAATGGGACGCTTCGTTTGACAATCGGATCGATTAAGGGGTTTTCACCAGAAGATGCGGTTTACAAATCGCCTATCACGACGTTGCGTGGAGTGATTGAAAAGACCACAGGTAAGGAACCGTTTGTTACTCCAAGTGCGTTGATTGAACGGTACGAGGCCGGAGATTTCGGATCTTACGTTCATCCAAAACTGGGCCAAGTTCCCGTAAATATTCTGTACGATTCGGACACGACCGGTGGCAATTCAGGAAGCCCAATCTTGAATGCGAAGGGTGAATTGGTGGGTGTGAATTTTGATCGAGCATTCGAAGCGACGATCAATGATTTTGCCTGGAATGAAGGCTATAGTCGATCGATCGGGGTTGATATTCGATATGTGTTGTGGATTACCGGAACGGTCTTTCAGGCTCAGCATTTACTGGAAGAAATGGGCGTTCAATAAAAAAATGTTGAGCGATCGCCGTACCCGGTACTAGACGAACAAACCTTGCAGCATGCAAAAGCAATCGCTTGAGTGCCGCAAGGTTTTTTGTGCGCATAGATAGAGGTATAGATGGAGATAGAGATATTGGCGAGTGTAAATCAGGCCGATGCTTTGCCGCGTGAAAGTGAATGTAGTCTAGCGTTGCATCGGTAGTTGTAACGTTGCTTCTTCTCCATCTCGGATGATTGTGACGGTCACTAAGTCACCGGGCTTTGTTTGTTGGACTGCGTATCGCAGGATTTGTTGTTCGGACTGAATGTTTTCCAGTTTACCGAACTTAATAATTTGGTCTCCGACTTTGAAACCCGCTCGTTTGGCGGCCGCATGTGGACCATATTGTCCAACGGATTTCACTGAAACCGTTGCCGACGTGTCTTGCTGGATCGATGTCGCATTTTCGTCCAGAAGGTTGGCAGTCAGCATCAAGCCACCCAATCCCATTCGTCGCAAACCCCATGTTGAGACTCGCCACTGAATGCCGCTTTGTTGACGCCAATGATTAGGCAACCGCAGTTCAAAGGTTGCCGCGATTTCGCCTCGCAGCAAGGAAATTTCTAGGCTTCCGCCACTTGCAGGGACATGGTGAAGCACCCATTGGATATCGGCGATCGATAGAATGGGTTGGCCGTTGATCGCTTGGATTTTGTCGCCAGCAAGCAGTCCGGTTTGATCAGCAAGTGAATCTTGAGAAACCTGCTTGATGGTCGCTTTTTCGTTAGGCGAAAGGATTAATCCGATCGATTTGGGATGAGGGTAAGGAAACAGTAGTTCATCTGGGATCGGTTCGTTTTGTAGTCGTAACTGGTCGCGTTGGGCATCACCGATTTGGTGGCAATGAATGCAGCTTTTGACAACATTGCCTTCGTAGTCCAAGCTGGCCGTGAACTGGTTTTTGAGTGTTGGGAATTGTTCTGGTCGAACTACTTGGGGCTTGGTTCCTGTTTTGCCTGTCAGTGAATCTTTGATTTGATCGTAGTTTTTATGTAGGTCCAACGCACCCTTCAAGGCATCAACTAATCCATCGACCGATACATCATCTTGCCACCGGCTACGGGCTGATCGAGTCCCGTATCGGCCGTAAATAGTTCGATCGGGGTTGAAGATGAAAATGTTGAACGATTGATCGGTGTCGAATTGAAATAGTGATAGATCCAGGCCGTTTGTCGAAACCAAGCGTACACAGACGAATTCATCCAACAGAATCTGGACCGCAGGATCTTTCTCGATCAAATCGTCATCCAGTTTCACGCATTCTTCGCACGGAATGCATCGCATCGCGACCAATAGTGGTTTGTTGGCTTGTTTTGCTTCGGTGAATCCGATCTCCAGTTCGTTGTAGATCCATCGGTCCGAACTTTCGAATTTTGCTTTGTCTAAGCGAACTTTTTCGTCGCGAGACAATTTTGATTCCGTGGTTTGTGCAAACAGTAACTCGGTTTGCCAACGTGTTGATCCTAGCGTTGCCAGTATCAAGGCAATCCAAGTCATTGAATTTTTGGGAAGAAATCGCATTGCATTCTACTCTCTTGGGAAACTAGAGTGGCGTCGTCATCCAGAGTTAGTGTTAGTGTTAGGCAGCGTCCGCAGTTAAGTTCCGATACGTCCAGTGCTGAACAATCGAAGGGCTTGCGGACTCCCTGCTTTTGAATTCGGGAAGTGTTTTGGGGACAATTCCCTAGAAACCAATGGGCAAATATTGGCGGGGTTAATCTTGCTTTTTCAGGACGATTTGGCGAACGTCCATGACCGCAACTTTTGCTTTTTTATGGGGGACTAATCTCAGTCGATAGACGCCTGGTTCCATATTCGCCCTGCCGATAATTCGTGGTACGAAATTTTGCCAATGCCCTGTATCCTCAACGGTAAAACGAAACTGCTGAGGTGGCTGGTTGGCATCCAGTCGAATGATTTCAACCGACGCTTGACTACCCCCGTTGTCTTTTCCACAGCCTTGGAAAATTTCGATGTCAAACTGGGACGACTCGTTCAATTGGAATTCCCAGAATGCGGTATCTGATTCTTTCGCCCAATAGCCAAGCGTGATTTTTATGGGGTTGGTTTCGTATCTTAGCAGCGTGCCGCAAACCGTTGAATTCTTTGAGTGCAAAGTGATATTGCCATCGGCTTCGGGTTGCAATCGAGCGATTCCTTCGCTGGTTGGGACTAAGATGAGTGAGCTTGCAACATCCGCGATTGGATTTTGACTGGAAAGCTGAATCAAGCGATCGCCGGGTTCTTCAAAGTAGAAGTCGGTGATCTTCTGGGGCATGACGCCTTGGGCGTCAGAGATTTCGTGGGATTGTACCGATCCGATGACTTTGCTGTCTATCTTGATCGTGATCGTGGCATGTTTTTTTCCGCCATGACAATTTAGCCAAATCGAATACTTTCCAGGTCGGGTATTCTTTAGTTTGAAACTTGTTTGTTCAATGCTTGGTTGTGCCGAAGGTGTCGTTTCAGTAAACGGAAAGAGTACGATCGTGCCATCGTCGAAATAAGAGTCCTTTGCTGCCCGGTAAACCAGTGCTTGGTTTTGGATGATGTCTTCGATTTCAGTTGGCATCAAGCCTAGGGTGTTTTCTGTTTCTAGAAAAGGTAATAGTTGCCTTGAGTTCACACACAACACAGCGGCGACCTTCCCGTTGGTTTTCGAGTCCACGGTCTTTACCGCTTCTTGTTTGATATCCAGTAAGACGGGGTTTTCCAGTGGTTTTGAGGTTACTGCGGCGGTCGCGGTTTGGGCCTGTGCCCACTTCAATGGGTTTGACGCGACGCTCAGGCAGCAGATCGCAATTAGCAAATAGGTTCGAGCGATTGTGCAGCAGAGAGTGGGAAACATTGAAAATCTCGCAAGATGTTTTTTGGGGTAGGCAACCATGATTGGGCAACTGGATTATACAGCATTTTGGCGGAGTCGAAAAATAAAGCAAACGCCTGTTAGCACAGTGAAAATGGCACAGTGAAAATGGCACAGTGAAAATGGCACAGTGAAAATGGCACGGTGAAAATGGCACGGTGAAATTAAAATGGTGAAATTAAAATGGTGAAATTAGCATGGTGAAATTAGCATGGTGAAATTAGCATGGTGAAATGCGACTTGCTGGCGGAATGGGTGCCATGTTCGCGCCGTAGCTATGGGCTAGAATATCGGTTTGGGGGACGGCGTGGTCGGCAAGATCCGATTTAGCGAAATCCGTGTTTAGGAATGGTGGGATGACTGTTCCTGCGTGTCCAGCATGACTCGATTTTTTGTGACGTGATCTTGTTCGTTGCTTGGATTTTTCGTGACATGGGGTTTTTCACGACAAGAGATCATCAAGCACGAATTGCGTTAGATCCGATTTGGGGGCCTTAAAGCGTCAGGCCAACCCAATGCGACAGACAATAACAAAGCTTACTTGAACGAAGCTTACTTGAGTGAATAGCTGAGGAGATCATTGGTGGAAACGATTCGAAAAAGTGAAATCGCAAGATTGCCTGCGTCACGACGTGGTGTTCCAGCGGTAGTAGTGTTGGTGACGATGTTGAGTGTCGTGATCACAAGTATGTGGACGTCACCTGGCCGCTTGTGGGCTCAGGCGGGAACGGATGCAAAACTTGGCCAGGCTGCAGGTGTCTCTTACCCAACGGTGATGAACGAATTGCCCGGCTATTCAGCTTTCGCGAAAATTAGCGGACTTCGCCGCGGCGTTGGTGAAGCGGGCCGAGTGTCGCGGATCGAATGGTCGGCTGATGGTAAGATTGCGGCATTTACCAATTCGGGCAAGCGGAAGACGGTGGTCTTGGAGACAGGAGTTATTTCGGATTACGAAAAATTTGAAATGGCGGACTCGAAGGGGCCTGCTGTCAAATCATTGAAAGTTGCGGTCGCACCAGTGGGGCGGGCCGAACAGCGATTGTGGACAATCTCTCCGGACAATCGTTGGAAGGCCATTTACAAAGATTTCAATGTGCAATTGTTGCCGGTTTCTGCCAGTGAAGACTCAAGCGAAGATGAAGCGACTGATGAAGCGACTGATGTGATTCAGGTTACCACCGATGGTAATGTCAAACTTCGCTACGGAACCTGTTGCTGGGTATACGGTGAAGAACTGGATCAATCGGATGCGATGTGGTGGTCACCTGACGGTAAAAAGTTAGCATTTTATCGCGTCGCTGAATCGCACATGAAAGATTACAACTTGTCGGTCAAAAATGTCGACGTTTATCCAAGTTTAGAAACGACTCGGTATCCGACCGCCGGCGAAGCCAATCCCCACGTGGCGTTGATGATCTATGACGTTGCGGCCAAGTCGACAATCAAAGTGAATGTGGACGGTCTTGAAGATCAGTATCTGTTTGATATTGGATTTGCTCCGGACAGTAAATCTTTGAAGTTTCACCGAACCAATCGTTGGCAAAATCAATTGGATGTGATGTCGGCCGATGTGGACTCGGGCGAGGTGAAGACGATTGTTTCGGAAACTCAATCTACTTGGCAGAATAATTCACCGGTGTTCGATTTGCTCGAAGATGATCGTCGCTTTATTTGGCAAACTGAGAAATCGGGTTATCGGGCTTTTGAATTGCGCAGCATTGAAGGTGAACGGTTAAATCCGCTGACGATGCCTGGTGACTATCCAGTCAATCGTATTGAGAAGTTAGATGAAGAAGCGGGCTGGTTATATTATTCGGCGTTTCCAGATTCGAATCCCTACAATCTTCAATATTTCCGAGTGCGTTTGGACGGCACTCAGGGCACTCGATTGACCGGAAAATCATTGAATCACACATCGTTGACGGTTTCGCCTGATCATCGCTACTTTTTTGTCACTTGCGAAAGTCCTGAAGTCGCACCCGAGACCACTCTTTATTCCGCCGATGGAAATCAAATGGCGGTCGTGGCCACAGACGACTCGGAAGTAGCAGCGGAGTATCAGTTGACACCGCCCGAATTGTTTCACTTTACAGCCGATGATGGTGTGACCGAAATCTGGGGTGTGTTGTACAAGCCCACCAACTTTGATCCAAATAAGAAGTATCCACTGTTGATTGACGTCTATGGCGGTCCTCAGTCAGGGGCGTTTAACAATCGATACTCGGCAGGGAATGCCGCTTGTGAGTTTGGATTTGTAATCGCGAAGATTGGCAATCGTGGGACCAGCGGCCGAAGCAAGGCCTTTGAATCAGCGACTTATCTAAAGTTGGGCGGGCCTGATCTTCAAGATCAAGCCGACGGTGTCAAATTTCTTTCCCAGCGTTCCTATGTGGATGCTTCGCGAGTGGGTATTTATGGGCATTCCTACGGTGGGTACATGACGGCTTTGGCGTTGTTGAAATTTCCTGCGGTCTTTCATGTCGGTGTCTCTGGGGCACCTGTAACCCACTGGAAAAATTACGACACGATTTATACCGAACGTTACATGCGAACCCCTGAAGAGAATCCTGAAGGATACGAACAGGGTTCGTGCATGAAATATGCCGACAGTCTTAAAGGTCGTTTGTTGTTAGTTCATGGATTGATGGATGATAATGTGCATCCATCCAATACTTGGCAGTTGGCCGACGCGTTGTATAAGGCTGGCAAGCGATTTGACATGCAAATTTATCCTGGATTTCGGCACGGCATTGGCAGCACTTATTCCAGCGTTCGCTGGGAATACTTGTGCCGTCACTTGCTGCCAGAGGCGGCTAGTGCCGAAAAATAGTCTGTCTGCAAACCAATCGCCACCCAAGCGTGGTCGACAGGTATGGCACCCAACACAATGTTTTTTGACGTACACTATCTTTTGGCGCACGGTATGTTTTTGGCGCACGGTATCTTTTGGCGTACAGTATCTTTTGGCGTACAGTATCTTTTCGAAGCAATGGTTGAAAATGTTTTCAAATGAACAGGCGAAGTTAACTTGGATCGGTCGGGTTTTAGGTTGCGATGGAAAGTGGTTGCCAAAGGCTAGTCGCCGCCGCCGTTTGGTGAGGTTCGGCGTAGGGCGGCAGGCTGCGTCGAGGTTAAGCGCCAGAGTCTATTTGGTTGTGTTGACTTGTCCGACGATTGCACTGTTTTGGATTTGTCAGTCTGGCTTTGTCGGTGCGCAAGCGGTTGCAGGATTAGCCCAGCCGGCAGCAGGATTAGCCCAGCCGGCAGCAGGAGTTGTCAACGATACAGCGGATCAAGTCGGTGTGGATTCGTTGGATGCGATCGCGAAATTTCAGCATCACGCCATTGCCGCCAAATCGTCTCCGATTGCCCACTGGGGTTGGGACCCTGAAAATTATGTTCTATGGGGGACTCATTCCAATCGTTTGTTGCCCATTTACACGTTCGGCACCAAGGGTGCTGGCAAAGGTATCGATCTGCAATCCTACACGGGTGAAAATAGCATTTACCGTGATCAAGCTAGGTTGACTCGTTTGTTTGGGCAGGTGACAGAAGCTACCGTCAATCCTGAAGCCAATTACATGGATCAGACCGAAGTTTTTTCATTGCAACAAGCGGCACTGGAAGCGGGTAAGAAGAATATCTTTCTGGTCGTGTTTGACGGCATGGATTGGCAGACGACTTGGGCTGCGGCGATCGTCAAGACCGGCAAGGTGCCTTATGCCGAGGGGCGAGGCTCGGGTTTGCATTTTCAAGATTACACCGCCAGCCGCACGACTCAGTTTGCCGCCATGGGGACCAGTCCTCACAATGACGGCACCAATGTGAATGTTGATTCGCAAAGTGTGCAGAATCCGGGGGGAAAAATGGCAGGTGGATACGATGTGTCGCAAGCGGGAGACCAGCCTTGGTCTCAGGAAAGTGTCCCGCAATATCTTGTCGGTAAGGGTGGCTCTAGCCGGCATGCGTATACCGATTCCGCAAGTTCTGCGACCAGCATGACTTCTGGCATCAAGACTTACAACAATGCGATCGGTGTCGATGCCCAGGGGAATCAAGTGGTAACAATTGCTCATGCGGCTCAGCGTATGGGGTACAAAGTGGGCGCCGTTAGCAGTGTGCCGATCAGTCATGCGACGCCCGCATGTGCGTATGCTCACAATGTCCACCGCAACGATTACCAAGATTTGACGCGGGACATGTTGGGTTTGCCGTCGATTAGTCATCCAGGAAATCCGATGCCGGGGATGGATGTTGTCATTGGCGGCGGCTTTGGGACCGAACGAGAGAAAGATTCTGGGCAAGGTGAGAACTTCGTACCTGGAAATGCAACCATTACCGCAGCCGACTTGGCGGCTGTTGAAAAAGATCCTAAGGATGCTGCGAAGTCAGGGAAGTATCGAATTGCCCAACGAACCGCAGGCGTGAACGGGGCCAAGCACTTGGCAATGGTTGCCAATCAGGCGGCTGCGGGCGGAGATCGTTTGTTGGGGTTTTACGGTGCGAAAGACAACGGTGGACACTTGCCATTCGCAACCGCAAATGGTGATTATGTTCCCGTGCAAGGTAGAACAAATAAGAGCGAAGTTTATGCTGCGGCTGATCTGGAGGAGAATCCTACGCTTGCTCAGATGACCGCCGCTGCCCTGGTGGTATTGGAGAAGAACGAACAAGGGATGTGGTTGATGGTCGAAGCGGGGGATGTGGATTGGGCCAATCACGATAACAATTTGGACAACTCGGTCGGAGCTGTTTTCAGTGGCGATGCTGCTGTGAAGGTGATTACCGATTGGGTGGAGCAGAACAGTAATTGGAACGATTCGGTCTTGATTGTGACCGCAGATCACGGTCACTACTTGGTGATCGAGGATCCTGCTGCACTTGCTGAAATTTCGCAGAAGTAGTTGGCAAGCGGTTGCCCGTTTGCGTATCCCCGTTTAAGTCTTTTGTCTGCCGTGTGACCGGCCTGTCCGCGAGGCGGTGTTGCGTTTTGCAATGGTCGAGCCCAAGCATGCCCGCGTTCACTATTTTTCTATTCGAGTTTTCGTTTGTGTGGTCGTGTTTGCGGCTGGCATCAAGGCCGCTGTGCTGCCCGTTCAACTCGTTTTTCTCCTTCTCGATGGCGGTTGACCTTCACGGTGACTAGCGACGGCCTGTCCGCGACCGATTTGTGCAGCGCTGTGTGTATTTGCGTGGGTACGGCTTTCTTTAGGCGAGCAGCAGCAGCAGCAGCAGAAGAAGAAGAAGAAGAAGAAGAAGAAGAAGAAGAAGAAGAAGAAGAAGAAGAAGAAGAAGAAGAAGAAGAAAAAGAAGAAGAAGAAGAAGAAGAAGAAGAA
>JBDNHU010000046.1:0-6307 GCA_041688615.1 Mariniblastus sp.
CACCCCCTCTACGTCCACCGAAGAAGTCACCAAACATCCCACCCCCAAAGATCTCTCCAAATGCTTCGAAGATATCCTCGGTTGAATTGAATCCTTGACCCGCGCCCTGAACTCCAGCATGCCCGTATTGGTCGTACCTGGCACGCTTACCATCGTCACTTAAAACTTCATAAGCTTCAGTCGCCTGATGAAACAGTTCGGTGGCGCGTTCATCATCAGGGTTAGAATCCGGATGGTATCTAATCGCTAACTTTCGATAAGCTTTTGCGATGTCACGTTTCGCCGAAGCACGAGTCACCTCGAGCACTTCGTAGTAACACTTTTGCGTTGCCATCCTGTCCTTCCATCACAATCAAGCGTTCTGCGATATCCAAGCGATTAGTGACACCGACCGCTTCCTATTCCAATCAAATCACAAGCCATCAAATCGAAAGACCTGCGACCTATAGATCTACAGAAGCGTGAGCCTGCGTCAGCCAAAGCAGAACAAGATCGATTCGAATTCGATTCCCGTGCCCCAAACCTGCCTCTGGAACCTGCCACTGCCTAACCATGCCACCATTAGCTAAAAAAGGGCCACGTGCCTTTGGCAAATGGCCCTTCGTTTCATCATCAATTTAGGTTCGCTGTAACACTTCAGTTCAGCTGTCAAATTCAAGTTTCAAATTCAACCAAAATCGGAACCGCCATCCTCATCCCCCTCGGAAAACGGTTCCAATCTGTCCTTCAAACCCGTTCAAACTTGACTAGGCAATGGCACCTTCGACTCGTGCACGACCCTTGTCTTCTTCATCAAAATTCGAAATCATTGCGTCAGTTGTCAAAAGCAAACCAGCGATACTGGCCGCGTTCATCAACGCTGTTTTCACAACCTTCTTAGGGTCGATCACACCCGCCTTGAACATGTCGACATACTTGCCAGCGTTGGTGTCATAGCCAAAATTGACATCCTTCTGCAACAATTCGTCGGCAACCACCGAACCGTCGATTCCAGCGTTAGCAGTGATTTGGCGAATCGGAGCATCAAGCGCTCCTAAGACAATGTCCACGCCAATTTTTTCATCGCCACGAGCCGCCGAGCGAGCCTTTTCGACCGCTTCGCGACAACGCAACAATGCAACGCCACCACCAGGTAGAATACCTTCTTCAACCGCAGCGCGAGTCGCGTGAAGAGCGTCTTCAACACGAGCCTTCTTCTGCTTCATCTCGATTTCAGTGTCGGCTCCGACCGAAATAATCGCAACGCCACCAGCCAACTTGGCCAAACGCTCTTGCAATTTTTCACGATCGTATTCGCTGTCGCTCTGTTCAATCTGAGAACGAATTTGACTAATTCGGCCATCCACATCCTTGCGATCTCCACCGCCTTCAACAATCGTCGTGCCGTTCTTGTCCACTACAATCTTCTTCGCAGTGCCCAAGTGACTTAGATCAAGGTTTTCCAGCTGAATACCTAGATCGTCGCTGACGAACGTACCACCGGTCAAAGTGGCGATATCACCCAGCATTGCCTTGCGACGATCACCAAATCCAGGAGCCTTCACCGCACACACATTCAAGGTGCCACGCAACTTATTGATTACCAAAAGGGTCAACGCTTCAGCGTCAACATCTTCGGCAATAATCAACAAGGGTTGACCGGTTTGGCTGGTCTTTTCTAGCAACGGAACCAAATCGCGGATGTTGCTGATTTTCTTCTCGAAAATCAAAATCGATGCATTCTCTAGAACACATTCCATCGAATTGGGATCAGTAATGAAGTAAGGCGAAACATAGCCTTTGTCAAACTGCATACCATCGACATACGACACAGTTGTATCGGCTGACTTGCCTTCTTCAACAGTGATCACGCCATCTTGGCCGACATGATGTAAAGCATCCGCCAACAAATCACCGATTGCCTTGTCATTGTTAGCGCTGATGGCGCCAACATTCGCAACTTCGGATTTTTCACTGACAGGCTTGGCCATGTCTTCCAAACGATCCACTGCTGCCCGAACCGCTCGATCGATTCCGCGACGGATCGCAGTTGGATTGCAACCAGCAACAATCGACTTCAATCCTTCTTTAAAAATCGCTCGCGCCAAGACGGTTGCCGTCGTGGTTCCATCACCGGCCAAGTCCGAAGTCTTCTGAGCGACTTCAACGACCAATTTGGCACCCATGTTCTCGAAGCGATCTTCCAAATCAATTTCTTTCGCAACCGAAACGCCGTCTTTGGTAACCGTTGGGCCACCGTAAGACTTTTGAATGATCACGTTGCGTCCGGTCGGGCCCATGGTTACAGCAACCGCATCGGCCAATTTATCAATCCCACGCAGCATTCGCTGGCGAGCCTTATCATCGAACAGCAATTGTTTTGCCACTGTTAGATTCCCTTATCCAAATTTCAAACTAAGCGGGTAACATGCCAACGCGGCGACGTACTACGAAATCTTGGCCAAAATGTCGCTCTCGCGCAAAATCTTGATCTCTTCACCATTGACTTCGATTTCAGTTCCGCCGTACTTGCCGAAGATTACTTCGTCACCCACAGCGACACTCAAAGGCCCACGTTCGCCCGACTCCAACAACTTACCAGGACCTACTGCGACGACTTTGCCACGTTGTGGCTTTTCCTTCGCATTATCCGGCAACAAAATACCGCCAGCGGTCGTTTCTTCAGCCGGAGAAACTTCAACGATTACTCGATCGTCCAAAGGACGAATATTGGTCTTTGCCATGTCAGATATTCCTTCAACTTCTATTTTTCGTGTCTTAAATTATTGATATCAGAACTCGACGAACCGTAATTTAACTGCAGGAATTAGCGAACTTGGTTTGAACAGCGGATCCGGCAAAGCCAAATTCCAGAAGCCTCATCCCGAAGCACTCAACCAAATCCTGAAGCCTGAAATTACATCATGCCAGGCATGCCACCCATGCCACCCATGCCACCCATGCCGCCCATGCCAGGCATTCCGCCCATGCCGTGATCATGATGGTCGTGACCCTCTTCTTCGCCTTTGCTTGGAATTTCAGTGATCAAGCTCTCGGTCGTCAACAACAAAGCTGAAACGCTGCATGCATTTTGCAAAGCCGTAGTGACCACCAAGGCGGGATCAATCACGCCTACGGCAATCAAATCACAATACTCGGCAGTATCTGCGTTGTACCCTTCACTGTCTTTTTTCATGTGCCGAACTCGGTTCACTACAACCGCGCCGTCAACACCTGCATTGTTCGCAATCGCTCGCATTGGGTACTCTAGAACCTTGCGAATAATGTTCACGCCAGCCAATTCGTCGCCGGTAACGTCCAAACTGTCCAGCGCCTTTTCGGCTCGCAACAGGGCAACGCCACCGCCAGGAACAATACCGCCCTTTAACGCAGCGGCAGTCGCACTCTTGGCATCGTCCAATAGATCCTTACGCTCTTTCATCTCAGTCTCAGTCGCAGCACCGACACTGATCTTGGCAACTCCACCGGCCAATTTAGCCAATCGTTCCTGCAACGTTTCACGATCGTAGTCGCTGTCAGTATTCTCTAATTCGCGACGAATCTGAGTCACGCGGGCTTCGATGTCGGCCTTCTTGCCGCCACCTTCTACAATCACGGTTTCATCCGAGGAGATACGAAGCGACTTGATCGTTCCTAAATCCTTCAGCTGAACACTCTCCAAATCGATTCCACGATCTTTGAAGATGGGCTGAGCACCCGTCAATGCAGCCAAATCGCCCAGAATTGCCTTACGGCGATCGCCGTAACCAGGAGCCTTCACGGCACATACCTGAAGGATGCCACGCATCTTGTTGACAACTAAAGTCGCCAACGCTTCGCCATCAACGTCTTCAGCGATAATTAGAAGCGGCTTCTTCGCTTGGCTGATCGCTTCTAGCAATGGAATCAACGGCTTGTTGGACGAGATCTTCTCTTCAAAAATCAAAACATAACAATTGTTGAACTCAACGATGACCTTATCCTGATTGGTCACGAAGTGAGGCGACAAAAAGCCGCGATCAAACTGCATGCCTTCGACAACTTCAACGGTTGTCTCGCTGCCGCGACCTTCTTCGATCGAAATCACGCCGTCTTTACCCACTTGCAAGAACGCTTCAGCCAAAACGTTGCCAATCGATGGGTCGTTATTCCCTGCGATCGTCGCAACTTGCTGAATCTCTTTCTTACTCTTGACGTCGATTGGCTTGGCCATCTTATTGATCTTGGCAACAATCGCATCGACAGCCTTGGCCATTCCACGAGTCAACGACATTGGGTCGTAACCAGCGGCAACCATCTTCAAGCCTTCGCGAAAAATCGCTTCCGTCAAAACGGTGGCCGTCGTGGTGCCATCACCCGCAACATCGTTCGTCTTGCTGGCGGCTTCTTTAACCAATTGAACGGCTAGATTTTCGAATGGATCATCCAATTCGATATCTTCAGCCACAGTCACACCGTCTTTGGTAATTTTGGGCGAACCCCAACCTTTGTCCAAAACCGCGTTTCTTCCACGAGGGCCCAATGTACTTCGGACAGCTCTTGCCAGCTTGGTCACACCGGCCAACAACGTCGCTCGTGCGTCGTCGTCAAATAACATTTGCTTTGCCACGTTCGAAATCCTCCTCAAAACGTCTTGAGTCGTCAAAATGTTTCAAATATCGATCAAATCTTTGGAATACCGAACCTTAGGCCCAATCACCCCGCGGCAGTCTGGCATATCAATGCAAACTGCCACGCTTGGCAAAATCAGCCTAGCTTCTTGATTTCAAGACATGAATTATCGGCTCAACGGCACGATTTTGGCCCAGTTCCCCACGGTTTTCAACGAAACACCGCCCGCCGACGCGGCGGGAACCTACCAGCATGACCGACTGCCATTAGCGGCAAAATTGTCAGTCCTTTTGCTTTGGACCTGAAAGAGCAATCAGCGTGCCAAAAAATGCTGGCATTCGCCGGAGAGACTCGGACTAAGAAGAGCATATTTTATCAAAAAGGCAACATGCCGGCTTAAATCAGCGTTTAACATCGGGAGTGGCGGCTGGAAATGGCACCCCGAATTTTCCCGACTACGCCTTCAATCACCTATTTCTTCAACCAGTGCCAGGCCCAAGATTCTGGGCGGGCACCCTGATGCCCCAAATTGTCAGGGGAAAGCACGCTGGGTTGATTCATTGCCAGGCCAGGCTCCCTGTTTTCACCAGCCCAAGGTCCATTGAGTTCCAAGTGAAGACGATTGACCTGAAGTTATCGAGCGTCTAAGCGCCTTGAGCAACGGCTTTGATTCGATCGTTAGCTGACTGCGGCGCGAGCGGTGGCCAATATCATCAGACCGCACGTTGTTACGCCGATCATGGCAGGTTTAGAGCGCAAGCGGGCGAACGAATTCTTGGCTGACTTGCCGCCGCCAGTCGCATCGTTGATTCTGTCTCACTCGGATGAGAATTTCCGCGAGGCGCTGCTTGCTACAATGCCAGGGAACGCTTCTTTCCAATTACGTGCTCTTGCCAAATATCTAGGTGATACCGCGGGCGGCATGATGGAACCACGTGTCGCTTCTCTTTCGCGAGACTTCACGGTCCTGCAAGCAACGACAGCGATCCGGAAAGCGCCTCGTGAAGCGTTGCATTATCTTTATGTAACCGAACGAGATGGTCTGTTGGCGGGTGTCATCAACATGCGTGATTTGCTGTTGGCAAGTCTTGGTGAGCCGATCGCACCTTTGATCAAAACTGGGCGGCTATCCATTCCTGATACGCTGCCCAGCAAACACGTTGTACTCAAGCTGCGCGAAAGACGATTTCTGGCTTTGCCCGTGGTAGACTTCCAGGGCATCATTGCTCAAGTCGCAACTCTTGCCGTGTTGCTTTCGGTGGTCGCTGGCCCGGGCGGAAATACCGGTTCCCAGTTACTGGCGGTTGTGATGCGGGGCTTGGCACTGCGTGAGATTGTTCCTGGTACCAAACGTCAACGCATTCAGAAAGAATTGGCCTGCGGCATCATCATTGGTGTAGCAGTAGCAAGCGTGACGTCGATCGCGGTGTTTGCTTGGCGAGCGTTGGCCGGTGATACGATGACCGCAGGAGTCGGTCTGGCGCTGGTGATTGGGATGGCGATGATCATCAACACGGCAGTCGCTGCGATTGCGGGTGCTGTGATCCCTCTTATTCTCGAAGCGTGCGGGCGCGACCTGGCCCAGTCAGCAGCGATCTTTTTGACCACGGTAACCGAAATCGTCGGCTTCGCTAAGTTCCTGGGTTTTGCGTCGCGGTTCATGCCCATGATCGCATAAGCGTGCGACACTCGTTCCAAGCCCTTGCCCGTCCTTTGC